>JANPBV010000039.1:0-2288 GCA_031430615.1 Ignavibacteria bacterium
TAACGGTAAAGTACTGATAACATCGAATGGACGTGATAATTGGAATATTATTACTACACCAGGAACCCAAGATTTTCATTCAGTTCATTTTGTGAACAATTCAACTGGCTTTGTTGTAGGTGATTTTCATTATACTAACCAATATCCTAATTCAAACAGAATAGTACTCAAAACAACGAATGGTGGAATAAATTGGTCCATCAAAATCAATGAAATCATGGTTGGAAATCATTATTTTTTTGATGTTTTTTTTACAAATCAGAACACTGGTTGGTTGGCAATATCAGATGAAAATCTTGGTTATATATCAAAAACAACAAATGGAGGTGAAAACTGGTTTCAAACATTTGGTCCAATCGGTTACAGTATAATTTATGGAGGTATTAGATCTTTATATTCATTAAATGAGTATGCTACCTGGGCAGGCGGGTATAACGGCACCATACTTACTACTAGTTCACCTGTTGGAATTCAAACCATAAGTACTGAAATTCCTAAGAAATATTTGATAAACCAAAACTACCCCAACCCTTTTAACCCTCAAACGAAGATAAAGTTTGATATCCCGGCAAATGTGAGAGGTCAAACGTCAAATGTGAAATTGATAATTTATGATCTGTTGGGTAGGGAAGTTACCACACTTGTAAACGAAGAATTTAAGCCCGGAACATATGAAGCTGACTGGGACGGCTCGAATTATTCAAGCGGCGTGTATTTTTATAAAATAATTTCAAATGATTTCGTTGAAACAAAGAAAATGGTTTTGATGAAGTAAACTGTGGCGTCAGATATTCATCTGACGCGTGTCAGGTGCATACCTGACACCACTAAATAAAAGATATGAAAACTAAACTAATATTCTATATAATTGCATTTTGTTATATTTTTAAGTTTTATGGCTGTTCAAACTTGGAAATTGTAAATAATAATGAACCTACTCTGCCCGACATAACCGTAGAGCAGCTTCTTGGCTACCCGGATACAATCTTAATAGAAGGCAGGCAGGTATATTTATCAACATATATGTGGCGTGATTTTATGCCAATAAGTCCGCCTGACGGCAAGCCGCTTATTGCTCTAATGTATATTACTGCTGTTGATACTATTCCGATACCTTCCGGAATTACTTCAGATGCTATTTGGATCGTTTATAACAATCAGGTATGGAAGTCACGGTTTTCAGATGAACAGCTTCCTCCTCCAATTTCACCTAATATTTTCCAAAAAATTGCAAGAGAAGGTCCTAAATGGGGTCCATGTACAGATTGTGTTTCTGTTGTAATAAGAATATACGATACTAACCGTAATGAGTATTTTCTGAAAGCCGGGGATCAAAATATTTCAAGAACTGATTGATCTGTGAAAAATAAACTTGAAAGGGGTTTTTAATATCTGTTTTTTTTTGGAGTGCATTGACTATGTCAATGCATGCATCAACACAGTTTCTGTTGAAACAGACAGGAATGCAATCAAAAAAAAACAAAAAAGGCATTCAAGTGAGAATGCCTTTTTTGTTAAACTCTGCGACTTCGCGTCTCTGCGGTGAAAGATAGATTCCCGCTTTCACAGGAATGACAAAGCTACTTAAACTCAGGCTCGAATATTCTTTTTATTCCGACTGATTTGCCTGTCTGGGTATCAATATTCACAACCACTGCGCTTATTTTTACATCATCAGTTGCGACATCGGTTTTGTGCGGAGTCTGGTAGTAAAACCGTGCAATGGAAGCATCCTTATTGCCTCCAATTACGCCATCAAATGCGCCTGTCATGCCAACATCAGTTATAAATGCCGTGCCGTTTGGCAGAATGCGTTCATCCGCTGTCTGCACGTGGGTGTGAGTGCCAACGACTGTGCTTACCTTGCCATCCATATACCAGCCGAATGCAATTTTCTCTGCGGTAGCTTCACCATGGAAATCAACAAAAATTAAATTGGTATCCTTCTTAATTTTTTCTACAATTTTATTTACAGTTCTGAAAGGACAGTTGAGGGTTGATAAATACACTCTCCCCATAACATTAATTACACACAGGTTAAACAGTCCGCCATCAATGGATACTGGATACAACTGGTAACCTCTGCCGTAAACATCATCGTGATGGTTTGCGGGTCTTAGCATTCTGGCGTCATCTTTGAGTATGTGAACAGATTGCAGTTTACTGAACGTATGGTTGCCGCCAGTCATGCACTGAATGCCTGCATCGTATGCGCGCTTAACATCCTTATCAAGGAAGCCTTTGCCGCCTGAGAGGTTTTCGCCGTTTGCAATTACAAAATGTATGTT
>JANPBV010000040.1:0-2328 GCA_031430615.1 Ignavibacteria bacterium
AAAGAATTTAAATCACGTTTAATTGTGGGGACATCAAGGTATCCTGACCCGCATACTATGCTTCAGTCACTCGAGGAAAGCGGAACGGATTTCATTACTGTATCAATCCGCAGGCTGAATTTAACCAGCGCAGACGGTCAGGAAAGCATTATGAATATGATTGACAGGAATAAATATTCAATTCTGCCAAACACTGCCGGATGTTTTACAGCAAAAGAAGCTATATTAACAGCGCAGCTTGCACGTGAAGCATTAGAAACTAACTGGGTGAAACTCGAAGTGATAGGGGATGATGAAACATTGTTACCAGATGTTGTAGAACTTCTTAAAGCGGCCGAGCAGTTAATTGCTGATGGTTTTATTGTATTGCCTTATTGCAATGACGACCCTATCACATGCCGCAAGCTGGCTGATATGGGATGTGCCGCTGTAATGCCCCTTGGCGCGCCAATTGGCTCCGGTATGGGAATACGTAATCCGTACAACATACAGATAATTCGTGACCTGATAGATATTCCCGTAATTATTGATGCAGGAGTTGGTACTGCAAGTGATGCCGCATTGGCAATGGAGCTTGGTGTTGACGGTATCTTAATGAACACCGCAATTGCCGGAGCACAGCATCCTGTAAATATGGCAAGAGCAATGAAACTTGCTGTTGAAGCAGGAAGGCTTGCATATGAATCAGGCAGAATACCAAAGAAATTGTATGCCAATGCGTCAAGTCCGGTTGATGGAATGATAAATTCATAAAATTATAAATTAAACTGCCCGAGAAATGATAAAAATATCAATTTTAGTATTTACGTTATTCTTACTAGCGGGGGAAACTACTTCACAGTCATTTGAAGGGGATTATTTCCTGGGTGATGGGAAAAAGGTATCTATTACCCATGATGAAAATTATTATTACATAAATTACGAATCTGACGGCAGTAAGCGAGTTCTGCAGTATGAAGAAAACACACCGGAAAATGACCAGATATGGCTTGAATGGTTAAACGCAAAACAAACGGGAACATTTGTATTTAAAAGTGATTATTCCTCAGGAGTTTATACAGATTACAGAACTAGCCAGGAATCTTACATTAAAAAACGGGATTGACTATCACAACATTTCCGCGTAAAGATAAAATTAATTTCAGATTAATTGCTATAAGCAATAGAAAACTTTGCAGAAAGAATCTTGCTGATCAATTATTATTGCTGGCTAAATCCGGCATAAAAGCTATTCAGATAAGGGAAAAAGATCTGTCTGCTTATGAATTATTAAATCTTGCTCAAACAGTTACAGCATCAGTTGATAAATACAAAACAAAGATCATTATTAATGACAGGCTTGATATAGCATTATTATCAAAAGCCGGTGGTGTGCATTCACCTGCAAATGGAATAAGTGTTAAAGATATGAGAAGGTTTTCAAAAAATATGATTGCAGGCAAAAGTGTGCATTCAATAAAAGAAGCCGTTAAAGCTGAAGAAGCCGGTTATGATTATTTAATATTTGGACCAGTTTATAGAACTCCGGAAAAAATAAAATACGGTAAACCGCAGGGTATAAATAAGCTTAAAGAAGTATGCTCAAAGGTAAAAATACCTGTATTCGCAGTCGGAGGGATAAACCAGGAAAGAGTAAAGAAATGTCTTGAAGCGGGAGCTTATGGTGTAGCAGCTATAAGAGAGTTCATGCAATCAGGTAATCCTGCAAAAACGGTCAGAGAGTTTATGAAAGAATTACCCGGGAACTAAAGTGAATAAAATTGGTAAAATTTGTATAATTACAGATACAGTAATTCAGAAGAAATATTCTCATTTTGAAATTGCAAAACTTGCAATAAAAGGCGGCGCTGATATTATTCAGTTACGTGATAAATCCATGTCAACATCTGAATTAATAGAGACTGCAAAGAAAATATCGTTACTCTGCAAAAAAAATAATGTTCTATTCCTTGTTAATGATAGGGTAGATGTTGCGATGGTATCAGGCGCTGATGGAGTTCACCTGGGGACTGAAGACATACCGGTTAAGGAAGCCAGAAAACTGCTTGGCAGGTCAAAAATTATTGGAGGGACAGCGCATTCATTGGAAGAAGCCATACAAAGAGAAAAAGAAGGCGCTGACTATATTGGATATGGACATATATTCCAAACTTTATCTAAACATAAACCTGATAAACCCAAAGGTATAGAAAATTTAAAACGAATTGTGGAAAAGATCAAAATACCGGTTTTGGCTATTGGCGGAATTGGTCCCGAAAATATTAATGAAGTTATCTCAACCGGAGTACATGGAGCAGCTTTTATAGGTTCAGTTTTAAAAAGCAGTGA
>JANPBV010000041.1:0-37990 GCA_031430615.1 Ignavibacteria bacterium
TATTTGATAACCAGAAGTCTAATACTAAAGTAACGGCATCACTAAAAATGGTAGGACCCGGCTTTGTTACACTTGGTAACCCTACTCTAAGAGGTGATAAGTTAGAAGTAGAAACTAAAATATCGCAGAAGTTCATAAATAAGCAGGTATCAGTTACAGCGTCATTTAAATGGTTCAGGGATAACCTCATTAAATCAAAGAGGTATACCACAAACACAACTATCCCGAATCTTATGGTTAACCTGAATTTTAAGGGTTATCCATATGTAATGCTTGCATACATGCCGAATTTTATGACCAATGACGCAAGTGACCCGATATATAAGTTTGATTACAAAAATCACCTTGTAATGCTTAATACAGGTCATAATCTACGGTTTGGTAAGATGAATTTATCATCAAATCTCTCATATATGTTCAATCAGGCAACCTCACTTGATACTTCAAGCGGATACACCTCAAACAGCTTTACATTAAGCGAAGGGTTATCGTTTGATATTCCTTTAACACTATCATTTAGTTTTAATGCAATACATTCTGATTATGTGAACGATTATAGCAGGATACTATCCTTTGATGGAAATGCAAGTTATACACTCGAAGATGTATGGACTAACATGATCGGATTTTCTACAGGTGTGGAAAAAGATAAGAACAGGAAACGGATGTTCTACTTAACCACATCATTTAGTATTATCAAAAACGTAACTTTTGAAATACGGACTGAGAAGAATCTATATACCGATTGGTTAACAAACACAAATAACTTTGATGAGTTCTTGATAAGAGGGACTGTTACTACTAATTGGTAATTATTTCTGCCTAACAGGTTTAACATAGCATGATTTAATATTATACCTCCTTCTAAAATTAAAAGACCAGTGCCTTAAACTGGTTTTTTAATTTTTCCATAAATACAAAATCATTTTGAGTGGATGTAATTATATATTAAAATTATAAAGCTTTCTGAATTTATTAATTCCCCAAAAATTCTTATGTTTGTATTCATCAATTTTCGGGGTGTGGTTCTCACCTTAAATGTTATGACTTAAGGTATTCTTTTAATCGGTCTTGATTAATAACGCAATAAGTCAGATCATTTCTATTTTTTGGGACATAGCTGTTATTATCAATATCATAGATCAAAGGCAAAAAAAGGCTTTCGTATGACTCATCACTTTTTATGACTGTACAGCCAATTGAAGAATCAACATACCCTCCGGAATCGTGAATGTTTATTCCGAATCTTCCTCTTTCTGAATTTACAAAGTTACCATTACCATCTGTCCTGGCTACTTCTACTTCGCCACTGTTTTGGTTTTGACATATACCCCATCTTTTTTGCTTTCCGTTAATAGGGAAAACTCTTTCATCATTCCCGCTTGGAGCGTGTGGCCTCACTACATAGGAATTCCACATTCCCTGTCTAAGGTGCGCTCTTCCGTCTTTATTCGTTGCAGGGTCAATTGTTACATCAAGAATTACGATTGAAACATCATCACTGCTTTTATTCTGTACCAATATTAAAAAATCATTATATCTTTTATTATTTATATCAATTTCATTATTACATCTTATTCCAATTACATTCAGTGTATTTTCTTCTTCAAGCCACTTAGGGCTTCCTGAAACACGGTTATTAGTATGGCTCCATGCAAGATGTTTGGTGAATAGCTGCTTAAGATCATTATATGAGAAGTTATGGATCGTATCGCTTATACTGTCAGCTTCAATTACCTCAGCTTTGCTTACATTATTCTTTAATGCCTCCTTAGCCCTGGATAAATAAGCTTTCCGGTCGTCCAGGCCGTTAGTTCCCCCGTTAATTTTTTTTGTTACTGTTACGACATCATCTGCATCAGCATAAATGTTGATGTTCCTGTTTTTCCAGTACCAACCGGCAACATCAACGCAAATTATCGGATCAGTTGCAACTTTTTCGGGAGCAGCTAAGAGGTCTATTCCCAGGTAATTTCCATATGTAGTGTAGTTACTTCTTCCGGTTAGCTGCATTAAGCCTCTGCCTTTAAATTTTTTTCCGTCACCGGCATGTGTATTTCCTAAATCAGTTCTGCCTTCATAAGCTGAACCGCTGGCAATTTCTTCGCTGTATTTAAAACTACCGCTTTCATGTGCAATCTGCGCAATGAAATGAGCCTGCCTTAGATATGTATTGATCTCATATCTTTTCATGGCTGAGTTCAGCGGATTCAGGTATTTATCAATATTTTCGTTCTTAGCATCCGGCATTATCATTTTAAGCTGAGCAGCAGTTACTTCTCCTGCCTGCACTGGGTAACTAAGTCCCAATTCAACTGCTTTTGCTTTCGTGTTAGGACCTACAATACCATCCTGGTCAAGACTATACTTCTTTTGAAATTCGATTGTGGCTATTTTTGTTTTATTCCCAAATTTACCGTCAATAATACCTTCAAATAAATTTTGTGCTGTAAGAAATTCCTGCCACTCAGTAACTTCCTGTCCAACTGAACCAAGTTTTATACTCATTTTTTTATAAAATTAATGAAGAAATTAATGTAGAGAAAATTATATTGTTAATTTTACAAATAATATTTTTTAGTTGCAACTCAAAACTTCATAAAAAAGAATATATTAAAAGAGAAGGAATTATACAGATCGATGAAATCTCAATAACCATTACAATAAAGAGCAAAACTATTGGTATTCTTTTAAATTGTCTTCCATTGGGTATAGTATTATCAATTATCATGGCTTGATAAAATAATATGTGTAAATTGAGAAATATTGAGAGTTTAATAAATTTAAGCTATATTAAATAAAATAAGTTCTTATAAAATGAATTTTTATCGTTTTAATTAATTTAATATAAATCAAATTTAATGGGAAAGATCATGTCTAAATGGGGTTCGCTTTCAGATAAATATGAAACAAAACAACCGCGTAAAATACTTTCCCTGGATGGGGGAGGCATAAGGGGAATAATAACTTTAGAAATTCTTGCCGAAATTGAAAAGCAATTGAAACAAAAGCTAAACCGGGGGGAAGACTTCAGGTTAGGCGATTATTTTGATTATATTGGAGGAACCAGTACCGGTGCAATTATAGCAGCCGGTTTATCTATAGGTATGTCAGTGCAGCATCTGCTTGATTTTTATGTAAAAAAAGGGAAAGATATGTTCGACAGGAGTTTTATTACGAACCTGTGGAAATCTTTGTATGAATCCGGCCCTTTGCTTATGATGTTAAAGGAAACATTTGGCGAAGATACTGACATGATGATAAGAAAAGGCAAATATCGATGTTTGCTCCTGGTAGTTACTATGAACAGGACAACTGATTCACCGTGGCCAATAAGCAATAACCCGCAGGCAAAATACAATGACGAAAACAGGAAAGATTGTAATTCCAGAATTGAACTCTATAAATTGGTAAGAGCCAGTACAGCAGCACCTATATATTTCCCCCCTGAAACAATACCGTGGGATAAAGATGACCCGAAAAAAACTTTTGTTTTTGTAGATGGAGGGGTCACTCCTTATAACAACCCATCATTTTTGCTGTATAGAATGGCTACCCAGCCGGGCTATAACCTTAATTGGGAAACCGGTGAAGATAAAATGCTGATCGTATCGGTCGGAACCGGTTCGGCACCTTCATTGGGTGAATACGGCAACTTAGTTGGTACGGGATTAAGAATTCCCGGTAACTTAATGTATGCTATGCAGGTTGACCAGGATATTAATTGCAGGACTGTTGGACGCTGTACATTTGGAGCTCCGATTGACCGTGAGATTGGCAATATGATCGAGAAAGATAAAAACGGTGATCCTCTGGAATTATCTCAGAATACTAACCGTCAATTTCTATATGCAAGGTATAATGCTGATTTAACTATTGAAGGATTAAAAGAAGCAGGACTAGGACATATCAAACCCGAGCATGTGCTTAAACTGGATTCAATAAAATATATAAATGAATTACAGGAAACCGGGAAAGCAGCCGCTAAAAATGTTTCATTGGACCATTTTGGAACCTTTGTTTAAAAGATCCCGAGGTTAAGTATGGAATAATACCATATTTTTTTTGATATAAAAAAATAGAATTCAAGGTTTTTGATTTTTGTTATGCAGTGCGATCAATTCAATTAGTTTCGCGTTCTGTTCGTAAAAAGTTTCTTTATCAAAACCACCTTTTGAATATTCATTAATTTTTGGAATTAACTCATCCGCTTTTTCTTTCATTCCCATACCAAGATAAGACTGCGCAAGTGTCTGGTAAACCCATTCTTTGTCATTTCTATTTTTAAAATTCTTTTGTTTAATGATCTCTTCACAAATTTCCTTTACTTTCACTCTAATGTGAACACCCCGAATATAATAGTAACTGGAATCATCAGGATTGACAGTCAATGATGCAAGAAGTGTATACATATATGCAGCATTAATTCCGTTGTAATAATCCTGTTTTACATTAAATCCTCTTTCATAAAATTCCAGTGATTTACGTAATTGCACCATATCTGAGGTTTCTTCATAAAGCCGTTTGCTGATAGCTCCTGAGAGTCCAAGAGTTTCGGGATCAGTTGTCGTATCGGGTTTAAGCTGAGCCAGGGTCTTCTGTGCTTTCTTTAATGATGCTACAGGGTTTTTAGTTTTATTTTTGTATGTACACAGCACTAACCTTTGAATTATGTAACTGTCATTTTTATTTTTTTCATGCGCTTTCTTAAACAACTCTATTGCTTTAGGAAAATCCTGACTATTTTTTGCAGCTTCCGCTTCTTTCAGGATATTAGAAAGATTATCTTCTTTACCCATCATCAGCTGCTCCTCTGCAATTTCTTTACTGATGCTTGCTGTTCTTGTTGCTATTGCTTCTTTGATCTTTGGGGGCAGTAAATCGCTCAAATATGTATAGACCGGGCTATCATTTTGCGGGTTTTTAAGAATCTCAATAGATTTTTCCTTTAATTTTTTCCTGAACCGGTTAGCTTCAGAAACACCAATATCATCACCAAGATGTTTATATTTATCGAATATTGTATGATTTAAGTCAAACGGGTAATCCAGTTTATCTTCCGTTATTATTATTGTACTGTAAGGGCGAAGGGCATGCCTTACCCCAAGCTCATATATTGCATTCGGGTTGAGAGTAGAGAGATCTGCAACCACCAGGTCTGCGGTATATATCCAATGATACATCATTTTATCAATACTTCCGCTATAGATCAAATCCTTAGCCCTGAAGCATTTCATTTCCAGTTCATCAAATACCGGTTTAATGATATTATCAAAAGTCATATCAAGGTTATATTGCTGGCCGGTTTTGTAATCAGTTTTAGTACCATAACCAATTATCACAAAACATGTTTTTCCTTTTGTGCTCATTTGTTTATTCTTCTCCGTTTTGTTAAGATTTATTTGTTATGGTTATTGCTTTCTATAGATTGAATACTCAGCAATTTTATATTAAATGCTAAGTATTACCCGTTATACATATTAAGCCCCAGTCCATATTTTGCGCTCATTGCTGCGACCCTGTCTTCAAAAAAAGGAGAATTACTTTCATTCCCTGTTTCCGCGGTTTGATTCTCCTGGCCCGGAAACAAACCCTGGATTTCGCCTGCATATGGAATACCCTGGCTGATGGCTGCCGCCCCGATCACTACAGAAGCTACCTGGCTCCAGTTGATTTCCCGCTTTATGACCCCGATTGAATCTCTTATCTGCTGTAATAAGGTATCAAGCCTGGATTTTGTGTGTTTGTTGAGTATAAATGATACATATTTATTTACTACATTAACGGAAATAAAATCCAACGAAAAATTGTTTTTAGCCACCAGATCAGCTTCAATCAGCAGCTGCACCGTATTGTTAATTATATATGAATCGTCAAAAAAACCATCAAGATTGTTTTTACGCATTTCCAGCCCATGATCCTGTGATTCCAAAAATTGAACTAACAGAAAAACTGTATCCTTTACTGCAACATACTCTGATAGCCGGGCTTCATTTAATAATTCTTTCAGTAATTGCGGGCATGTTACAACATACTTTAAATATCCATCTACAATAGACTTAATAACTTTTTCACTCATAAAAAGTCCGCCGTATTTCTTTATCTTAGAAAATAGATCGGCATAAGCTGAGCCTTTTTTCTGTCCAATAGCACTATCTATCCTCTCAATAGATTTCTCAACGGACTCAAAGTTTATGGAGTTTACAGGTTTACCACCCTTATTTAATCTTAGAATATCATTTTCAATAAATTCTTTAAGCTTTTTCAGTAATTCGGGATGAAAGGATTGATTATCAATGCACCATAGTTTCCATTCTTCTAACTGTCCGCTGGTAACATTTCCATGCTCCATTTTTTGCATGATACTCTGAAGCATTTGCATCTTATCCTGAGCAGCAGGCATAATTTGCCGGCGAATGTATTCATTCTTTTCTTTTAAATCCTCAAGGCGTTTTAGCCATTCCTTTTTGTAACCATCTGAATTCTTTTTTCCTTTCAAACGAAAAGTATTTACATAATTGAGATAACCTCCCAGATCGACCACATTACCAAAGCTCTCTTTAAACCATGCCGCTTCTTTGAAATTATCCGAAGCCATCAGCATTAGTAATCCTCTTTGTAATAACAGAATGCCGGTTTCAAGATCATCCATTGGAATACCAAGGATGCCTTCTAAATCACGGTTATGTTTTAGTGGTGTGCTATCTAACTGTAATGGAATAATTCGTTTATTGGATCTCTTAGCTGATAGAATTTCTTTCTCTACACCTTCAGATTCAAAAGCGTTAAGTGACCATAACAGGATCATAACTTCACATTTCTTAATATATACATCAATTACTGATTGGATATTATCTCCCGGGATCAATTGATGGATATCATGCCAAACCTCGTGGCCATCTTTCAACAGGCACTCATAAATATTTGCTGCCAAGGACTTATCTTTCCACGAATGACTAATCAGGATTTTCATAAATTATGACTTAAATTAAAAAACTTATTGTGTGAAAATTTTTAAAATCTTCAAGATATAGTTATACCTGTTTTTTCTCAGCCCCGGATATGATATACTCATTCCATGTAGTATTTTCCGAGCTTAAAATATTCTCTATCCTTTCAATCAGAACGTCAAAAGAATCTGTGTCTTTATATGGACCCTTCCTGGTTTCAAACAATAATCTTTCACGTTTCAGAGTTTCTGCGGTCAATCTAAAATTGATCCAGTTCTCCTGGAATTTATAAAGTGTATTTATTCCCGTCAAAACAGCAAGGATAAGACTAAGTACCCCTGTTATATAATTCATTTCTTTTGAACTATTCCCGTTGATGTTAAGTCCGATTATAAATGGTATTATTGCAGCAATAATGATAATAATAACCCGTGTAAAATAATACCATCTCTTATTAAATACGGCTTTTTTGCTGTACCAGCTACGCTGGTCTTCAAGTCTTTCTTTTATGTATGTTGCTTCATCCATGATATTTTTTATTTTATGTTCATTAATTTCTTCATTGATAAATAATTTGATATCCTGAAAGTAACCTAAATTATAAAAATTGATTTTCAAAATCAACATTAAATTATTTATTTTTCAGTACGATAATTTAAATAAACTTACTATTATAGATATATATGTATTTCGATTATTTATTAACAATATGTAAAAGAAGGGAGTAGTATATGGATTATTTTCCTCTTAGTTAGAAATTTACTATAATCACAAAATTGCTATCTATATGCAATATTTGAAATCAAACATTTAGCCTCGGGATTGAATTCTAAATCTATTAGCAACAGAATAAGAAGAATTTATATTCATTTTAATATCATCAACGCATTCTAAAAGCCATGACTTTGATACTAATTCAGAAGTATCATTTATCCGTTTACTTATAAATTGGCATGATATTTCAGAAGGGCTGTTTTTTAGTATAATCAGGTCTCTTGTAAATTTTAAGAAATTATTATGGCTCCTTTTCCTTATTAATGATATATTGTCGTTATATCTTAAAAATTCCTTATATGAACAAATGGTATTAATAACTTCTTCAAAATAATTAAGCTTATAATATACTTTTATTATCATATTTTTAACATCAATTTTCATATCAAAATTATCAAGACTAACCTTTAACAGGTGATCAAGTACAGTTTTGTATTCGTTCTTTTCAAAACTTATCATTGCAAGGCTGTAGCTGCACATATTTTTTTGCAATGAAGGGTGTATTTTTTTTAAATTCTCTTTCAGGAATGTGTCTATCCAATCGTATTTTTTAAGCCTTAAGGCTAATATTAATATGTTTCTATAAAGATTAACAGATAAATGCTTATCGTGATTATTTGTATAGTAATCATTAACAATAATATGGTTATAAACGTTAAAAAGCTCCTCGGAAAATTTTGATGATATCTTTTCCGTTCGTATTTTTAGAATACAATAATCAATTAGTTTCTTGCTAAAGTATACTATTTCATTTTTTGAATACCTATCCCTGTATTTTGTAATTGTTTCCTTATAGTCAAAATAAAAAACTTCATAATCGGAATTCGAAAATAACTGAAATAATTTATAATAAGTTTCAAATACATATGAATAACCCTTCATTTCAGAGTGAGTCTTCATAAACAGGATAAGTTTGTTAAAATCAAAAATATTTAAAAAATGACTGGTAAAATTATTTTGAGTTTTAAATTCAAATTTATGAGAAAGTAAATTTAGGGCATCAATGCCCTTTGTCATTTCTATAATAAAAAAACTAACGAGAAATTTATTTCTCTCTGATATCGATTTTATTATTGATTCAGATGACCGTTTATTTTTCAGGATGGATTTAGAGGTTTTAAAATTAAAAAGCTCAGTTTCAAGTTTAAATTTATTTAAGAAGTAATCACCTCCCGCTAAGCCCGTTTGATTAAGAGTTTCTTCCATTAGTTTCAAGTGAGACTTTAACATATCATCCAGACCCCTTAAACTAAGCTCTTCAATAAGCAAATCTCCGGATTCAAATTTTTTTTGACTCAGGTTAATTTGTATGAGAAATTTTTCCCCTAATTTTATCAGGTCTGTAAAAAGATGCCTTATCGTCGAGGAGTTGTAAATTGTTCTTTCAAATAATTTTGCATGGATATTCCGTTCTGAAAGTTCAATAGAGTTAAAAGAGGGGTAAAAATTAATTATATAGTTATAGAGCTTGATTACTTTCTTGCTTTTATTAAAAAAGGGGGATTCAATAAAATCTTTAAACCTCTTAAGGTCACAGCTTTTGAAACCCGATATTAAATTATAGAATTTTCGGTTGGACATTGTAATTTATCTTCAAGCCACAATTAATATACTTTTATTCCTCAAAAATAACTAAAAAATTCATTTAAAGTAAATAAATTTCTGAAACACCCTCAAAATTGAAGCCACAACGCCATTTTTTTATTTTTTGTTTTCTATAACCTTATGATTAGGTTGCATACACACGAAAATTTAAATTAATAAATAAATTTATGACCAAAAGAATATTAAAATATTTGGGAATATTTTTTATTTCCTTAACGCTTTCTGCACCTCTTTTTTCAGCTAAAATGGTACAAGCAAGTACCCCGAACTTCGAACAGGATGGGCGTATTTATGTTCATGTCTACGAAAACAACAAGCATTATATATATGTTTATGAAAGCGATGGTATCACACTTGTAACTATAATTGAAGAAGAATGGTGACCTTGAAATTGACTGAAGATGATAAATAAAGCTATAGAGGTTTTAAGGGATGAAATACACGATTACCTGAAGCTTAAACCTGATCTAAATGTAGGTAATCAGCAAACTATTACACTTTCCAATGTAGTGGATGCTGATGGCAAAATTGAAATACCTGTAGGGTCCCTTGGATTGACATTAGTGAATATTGAAGAAGAGCGAATAATGAAGTCCCAGGTAGCAGCAGTGTTACGAAACAACACTATCACTTATCTTAATCCGGATATTAAACTAAACCTGTACATATTGATATCATCTAATTTCAGTGACTACAATACTGCAATGAAGTATATATCTTATGTAATAAGTTTTTTCCAAAGCAAAACTGTTTTTGATCATAATAACTCTCCAAAACTTGATCTATCAATAGAAAAACTGATTGTTGAACTTTTTACTTTAACTTTTGAACAGCAAAATTACCTTTGGGGAGCCATTGGCTCTAAATTACTGCCTTCTATAATGTATAAGGTAAGAATGTTAGTTGTACAGGAAGATATTGTCAAATCATCAGCACAACCTATTCAAATTATTGGATTATCCGAAAAAATGGTGGACCCGGTATAATATTATGACTACTATTTATTACTTAAAACTTTTTGAAGTGATAGTTAAGCATGATTATTACACATCAGGTCTATCTGTAGATTTTGGATTTTCTCCAACAAAAGAGTGCAAAGTTACATTGAGTAAATATGGATTGATCTTTAAAGAGACAACAATGGGATTTGCAGTTTTTTATGAGGCAAGGGAAACAGGAGGCGTGAAAACCCCTGTAAGACCAATGAGTAACGATGAAAAATTTTCCTTTGCAATGGTGTTAAACAGGAATAATTTAATTAATTTTTCGGAATTACCGTTTGATAATGCATCAGGTGAGCGCTACTATTTTGATAATTTAAATGATAACAAAAACAGCAGCGATCTGCTCCTGGTAGATGATCCGGTCAAGAAATATGTTGATAAAGATGATGTGGTTGAAACAAGCTCAAACATCATCTCGTATTCCGAATCTAATGCAAACCCATCTGCAGTTGTGCGAATACTGGATAAATTTGATACTGCTTTATTGAGCAAAACTGTAAATAACATAGCCGGGAAAATTACTTGTCAGTTTGACTTAAGTTTTCTTGAACCCGCTGTTTATAAGCTCCAGGTTGATGGAATTACAAAGAAAACATTTTATAAAAATATCAAAACCTTATATGATAATCCTTTTGGGGTAATAGAAATTTTTAAAAACAATTCAGTTCCCGCAGATTACAAATTTGCAGATACAGCCGGAAACGTCAGTCTTAAACAATATGTAATTCAATTTCACAGGCGTTCAACTATATGGAAGTATTATGTAATTAAGAAGTACAAAACCAGTGCTCCGAACCTCAGTATTCAGGTTGGAGCAAACCCGGCGATAACAGGTTCAGCTTTTGTTCTTCCTGACGGCACTGATTCAACTTTATTTGATTTTTCATCACCAAGCGAGTTAAAAGAAAAGCCAATAGAAAGTATTAAGTTAAGCTCAAATGGAACTGTATTAGTACAAAATCTTCCTAACCCCGGAATTGAAAATATAAAACCGGATAAAAACGATCTAAGCAAAGTCTATTCAGAAGTATATATATACATTTAATAAACTAATTTATAAAATACTATGGCAACTTATAAATCACCTGACGTTTACATTGAGGAAATCTCATTGTTTCCGCCATCCGTAGCTGAGGTGGCTACTGCTATTCCGGTTTTTATAGGTCACACGGAAAAGAAAACCAGATTTACGACCGATGATTTGGTTAATGTACCAACAAGAATCACTTCTATGCTTGAATTTGAAGAGATCTATGGAAAAGCAAAGAATGAATCTATTACAGTTACAATTACAGATGTTACTAAAACGGATGCAGCTACAGGAGATGATGTTCTTGATAAAAGAACAATAACTGCGGCTCTTGCATCTCCTTCCGGTTATAACCTGTATTACCATATGCAAATGTTTTTTGCTAATGGAGGCGGACCATGTTATATAACCTGCATTGGCTCGTTAACAGATGCCGTTACAAAAACAAAATTTTCAAATGCTCTTGACGAAGCTCAGAAGATTGATGAGATTACGCTTCTTGTTATGCCCGAAGCTATTGGCTTATCCGATGCAGACAGGAAAGAACTGAACGACAAATCTTTAACTCAATGCGCATATTTAAAAGACAGGTTTGCTATTCTTGATGTTGAAACTTCAACCGGCACAGCAATGATAGATTCCACAGATTTCAGGGATAACAACGTCAGCGCTGATGACCTGAAGTACGGCGCAGCATACTACCCGAGCCTTGAAACAACACTCAGTTATTTATATGATGAGGCAACACTTGCTGCAGTTTATAATGCTGGACCTAATCCATTAACAAACCCTACTATCACAACCGGGGATACCATATCTGCAATAAAATCAAATGATACATTGGCTTACAGCAGTATATTAACAGAAATTGCAAAGATCAAAGTAAAATTATATCCAAGCGGAGCAGTTGCAGGCGTTTATGCAAGGGTAGATAGTACGAGGGGTGTATGGAAAGCCCCGGCTAACGTAAGCATTAAATCTGTGGTTGGACCGACCAAAAGAATAACAAATCTTGAACAGGATGACATGAATGTTGATGCTACCAGCGGAAAATCTATTAATGCAATTCGCACTTTTTCAGGTAAAGGCACATTGGTTTGGGGAGCAAGAACGCTTGCAGGTAATGATAATGAATGGCGCTATGTTCCGGTAAGGAGATTTTTCAACATGGTTGAAGAATCTGTAAAAAAATCGACTTATTGGGCGGTATTTGAACCTAATGATGCTAATACATGGGTAAAGGTAAAAGCGATGATAGAAAATTACCTTATACTTAAATGGAAAGACGGAGCACTACAGGGAGCTAAACCTGAACATGCCTTCTATGTTAAAGTAGGTTTGGGTGAAACAATGACAGCTTTAGATATACTAGAAGGAAGAATGAATGTTGAAATTGGAATGGCAGTTGTCAGACCTGCTGAATTTATAATTCTCAAGTTTTCTCATAAGCTTGCTGAATCCTAAAAACAATTAATGAGTAAAAATAAATCATAAACTTAAAAACATAAAATCATGGCAGATTATCCATTACCGGTTTTCCACTACCAGGTAGAATGGGGTGGGAATAATGTTGGCTTCTCAGAAGTATCAGGATTAACGGTAGAAACTCAGGCAATTGAATACAGGGATGGAGCAAGCCCGGAGTATTCTGTAGTAAAAATGCCCGGCATTCCAAAATTCGGAAACATTACTTTAAAACGGGGAATAGTAAAGAGTGATAACCAGTTATATGATTGGTTGAAAACTACAAATCTAAATAAGGTTGAGCGAAGAGATCTTATAATCAGTCTTCTTGATGAAAATCATGCCCCTGTTGTTACATGGAAAGCAAAAAATTGTTTTCCTGTTAAAGTAGAAGGACCCGGTCTTAAAGCAACAGGTAACGAAGTAGCTATCGAATCATGTGAAATCGCGCATGAAGGGCTAACTGTAGAAAATAAATAGCGGGTCATGGCTGGATATTATCCTCCGGTTGGTTTTCATTTTAAGGTTGAGTTTATCGGCGTTGCTGATAGTAATGACAGCGATACCCGCTTTCAGGAGGTCTCAGGTCTGAATATGGAGCTTGGTACCGAGGAAGTAGTAGAAGGCGGGGAAAACAGGTTTTCTCATAAACTTCCCTCAAGAGCCAAGTATAATAATCTTGTTCTCAAAAGAGGTATGCTGACAAACTCCGAACTAATAGACTGGATTAAAGATGCTATAGAGAACTTTACTTTTCAGCCTGTGGAAGTTATTGTAAAACTCCTTAACGAAAACCACGAACCACTTGTTTCGTGGAGTTTTACTAAAGTTTGGCCTGTAAAGTGGAGTATCTCTGATTTTAAATCTACAGATAACTCAATAGTTGTAGAAACACTGGAACTTGCATATAATTATTTCAGGAGGGTTTAGTATGCCTGTGGAAATAAGAGAATTGGTAATTAAAACTACAATTGTTGAAGGTAACAGTTCTTCCGGCAGTTCAGGTATTGCTAAGGAAAGCAAGGAAGAATTGATATCCGAATGTGTAGAAGAAGTAATGAGAATTTTGAATGAAGATAAAGAAAAATAATGTCCGAACAGTTAACAAAATTAAAGTTAGAAGCGTTCAGGGATATCGAATGTACTAAGTTTGTAAGGTCTTTTGAAGTTATGTTCAACCCTACAACCTATTCACAGAAATATGAAGTTGATTACGAAAGCGAGCAGGGCGCTGGGACAACCGGAAATACCCAGAAGTTTGGAAGCATAAAGCCAAAGGATTATACATTTGAATTTATTATTGATGGCACAGGTGCTTCTGCTGAGAGGGTAGATGTAAGCACTGTTCTGGATGACTTTTTAACAACAACTGTAAAGATGGATGGTGAGATACACAGGCCTTTGTTCCTTAAACTTTCCTGGGGAGATCTTATTTCTACCTGTGTTCTTAAATCTGCTGATATAAGTTATACACTTTTTAAACCTGACGGGAAACCATTAAGAATAAAGATAAACGCTTCTTTTTCAGAAAATATACCGGATGAACAAAGAGTTGCAGAAGAAGGAAAAGAGTCACCCGACTTAACTCATGTGAGAATTGTAACAGAAGGTGATTATCTTACTTTAATGGCAGACTCAATGTACGATGACTATTTATATTATTATCATTTAGCAAAAGTAAATAGTTTAGATAACTTTAGAAAACTTAATGCGGGCACCAGTCTTAAATTTCCTCCATTAGTTAATGAAAAAACTTCTAAATGAATAGTATCTGCAAATGAGTGATGAAAGAATAATACCGACATCCAGACCGACCGATCTGCATACTTTTAAAATACTGGTTGATAGCGCGCAAATAAGCAGCCAGTATAGTGTTATTTCTATATCAATTTCGAAAACTGTGAATAAAGTGTCAAGTGCAGTATTTTATCTGCTTGATGGGAATGCTTCAGAAGAAACTTTTGCAGCAAGTGATTCGGATGATTTCATCCCCGGGAAAGAAATTGAGATACAGGCAGGCTATCATTCGGATGATGTAACTGTTTTTAAAGGAATAATTATTAAGCACGGAATAAAAGTTAAAAAGGGTAAACCTTCGCTTTTAACAATTGAATGCAAAGATAAATCAGTAAAAATGACAGTTGGAAGGAAAAACTCTTATTTTCACGAATCAAAAGATAGTGAGATCATAGAAGAAATTATTGATAAATACGGTCTTGATAAAGATATTGAAGCTACTACACTTCAGCATAAAGAGATGGTACAGTATAATTGCAGCGACTGGGACTTCATTTTGTCAAGAGCCGATGTTAATGGAAAATTAGTAGTTACCGATGACGGTAATATCATAATTAAAAAACCTGATACTGCGGGAGAAGCAATTCTTTCTCTGATATATGGTTCAACAATTCTTGATTTTGAGGCTGAAATGGACGCAAGGAATCAATTTTCATCAGTAAAATCAGTTTCCTGGGATACCGCTAATCAGGAACTTGTTGAAACCGAGGCAGAAGAACCCACAATTGCTGATCTTGGAAATTTAAGCAGCAGTGATCTATCCGGTGTTATCGGGCTTGAAAGTTTTGATTTAAAACATACCGGTAATGTTATAAATAATGAACTGCAATCATGGGCTGATGCAATGATGATGAAAAGCAGGTATTCCAGGATAAGAGGACGGGTTAAAAGCCAGGGATTTTCTGATATAAAGCCAGGAACTTTAATTGAGCTTAGCGGTGTAGGAGACAGGTTTAACGGAAAAGCATTTGTTTCAGCAATTAAACACCAGATAACAAAAAGTAATTGGGAAACTGATATTCAATTTGGTTTAAACAATGAATGGTATAACAAAACAAATGATATAAGCTCTTCGCCTGCTTCAGGTTTGCTGCCGGCAATTGAGGGTTTGCAAATTGGAGTTGTTACTCAGCTTCAGGATGACCCGGATGGTGAAAATCGTGTTCTTGTAAAAGTACCCATTATAAATGCAGATGATGAAGGGATTTGGGCAAGAATTGCTTTACTTGATGCAGGCGAAAACAGGGGTTCATTTTTTTTACCTGAAATAGGAGATGAAGTTGTGCTGGGATTTTTAAATTCAGATCCCCGTGATCCTGTTATACTTGGTATGCTTAACAGCAGCGCCAAGCCGGCTCCGTTAACAGCAAGTGATGATAACCATGAGAAAGGGTTTGTTACAAGAAGTGAAATGAAGGTGATATTTAATGACGAAAAGAAAAGTATAACCATAGAAACTCCCCAGGGAAATAAAATTATTTTAAGTGAAGATAGCAGTTCAATTCTGATTGAAGATCAAAACAGCAATAAAATGGAAATGAGCTCAAGCGGCATTGCTATTGAAAGCGCATCTGAAATAAGCATCAAAGCCAGCAGCGATATTACAATTGAAGGTGCAAATGTTAAGCTTAAAGCAAGCGCTGAATTTAAAGCAGAAGGAAGCGCAGGTGCAAAAATGGAATCAAGTGCAATAGCAGAAGTAAAAGGGTCACTTGTAAAAATAAACTAATTTAAGAAATATGCCATCAGCAGCAAGAGTTGGAGATACCTCTAATCACGGCGGGACAATTACCGGTCCCGGTGTAAGTACTGTATTGATAGGGAGTAAACCTGCAGCAGTTGCAACTGATATGCACGTATGCTCACTTCCCCCAAACTCGCATCAGCCTACTTCAAGTATTTTCCCGATGGGAAGTGCCACTGTTTTAATAGGAAATAAACCGGCATTAAGAACATCAGATGTATGTATTTGCGGAGCTGGCGCAGCCGTAGGTGAACCAACTGTATTAATAGGAGGATAAGATAATTTATGAGCGAAGTACCGTTTCTTGGAACCGGGTGGAGCTTTCCTCCCACTTTTGATAAAAAAGGCAGGACAGTAGAAATGCTTTCTGATGAAGCTGATATAAAAAGCTGTTTGGGAATTCTGCTTTCTACATCCATTGGAGAAAGAATTATGCAGCCAAAGTATGGATGCGACCTGAAGAGATTTTTATTTGAACCTCTTAATACAACATTGAAAGCTTATATAAAGGATCTTGTAAAAAAAGCAATTTTATATTTTGAACCACGAATTAAACTTGAGGAGATCTCATTAACAACAGATGATAATGAAGGAATTTTACTTATAACAGTTGATTATACTATTATTACAACTAACACAAGAAATAACCTGGTATTTCCATATTATTTAGAAGAAGGAACCAATATTTAAAATGGATAAAGGCTGTAATACTAAAAATCCGTTATCAAGGGATGGGACGAACCAAAGTGTTCGTTTCCCGGTACCTCTTGCTCCATCATATATTTCAGTCGATGAAAAAAATATTGATGACCTTCTTGTTCAGCTGAAAAATTATGCAGAGCAGGTTAAGTTTATTGGATTTGAAAAAGATCTTAATGATAATTGGGTTGAAAAAGATGACGGTAACTGGCTCGATTTTTTTGAAACGGATATTTCCTTTATATTATCATTTATTTCTACAAAAGACTGCGAAAAAATTCAATTTGAGTATAACGATACGGTTGAAAAACTAAATAAATATATTAAGGATGAAACAAAGGCTAAAGAAAAATATACTGAATTATATAATATAATAAACAATGCCGCAAATGAATTAACTTCATGGAAAGAAAAGATAACTGAAGATCATTACTTATATTCTGAAATAAATAATGAAGTATACAGCCTTTCTGATTCTTATGCATTACTTGATACTTATGAACCCTCTATTTATTTAACAGGCAGCGGCACGGCTCTGCTTGATAAAATTGAGGAATCAATAGATGTTTTTGAAGGACTTTTCAACTCTTTTTTAAGATCTTATACTAAGATAGTTAACAGTGCGAAAAAATATTTAGCAGTTACGCTTGAATCCGATTCCGAACATAACCCGCAGGCGGCTCTTTTACTGACATTCCTAAAACTTTTTCAATTAGCCCAGATCCACCTGAATAACTTTACAGAAAGACACCTGGATTTTTATTACAGGGATATTTTACATTTGTATGAAAAAGCAGAGGTGCCAGACAGCGTTCACATTATTTTTGAGCTTGCAAAGAATGTAAGCTCATATCTTCTTGAAAAAGGAACAACGCTTAGTGCAGGAAAAGATTCGTTAGGCAAGGAAATACTGTTCTCTCTGGATAGCGATATTGTTATTAATACGGCTAAAGTAGAATTATTAAAAAATGTATTTGTAGATAGAGATAACAGCTATCTTGTTTGCGCATCACCTGTAGCAAATTCTGCAGACGGAATAGGTGGAGCCCTGCCCGAAGATAATCCAAAATGGGATACATTTGGAAAGAGCCAATATGATGATGGAAGTTTGATCGAGACCGCCTCAATGACTTTTGCCGAGATAGGGATAGCCATAGCATCGCCGGTATTACTTTTGCAGGAAGGGACAAGAGTAATTGATCTGGATTTTGAATTAACAGATAGTTCGCTTTATTCAAAATCGGATTTTGATAATGCTTTTATAATTCATTTTAGCGGTGAAAAAGATTGGATCAGGGCTGAGAGCTATACTGCAAAAGATTCCCCGGGTATACAGATCACTTTACCTGCGGAAACACCCTCAATTATTAATTATAACCCTGAAAAGTTAGCTGGTAGTTTTGATTCGGGTTACCCCATTATAAAATTAATCCTAAATACAGAGCTTAGCAGTTATCAATATGAAAAATTTAAAGATTATAGAATTACGAATATTACAATTTCCGTTAATGTAACTAACGTAACTAATGTAATAATTCAAAATGACCTTGGGGTACAGAAAACAGGCAAGCCATTTCAGCCCTTCGGTCCCCAGCCTTCGGTAAATTCATCTTTTTATATCGGCAGTAATGAGATCTTTTCTAAAAAGCTGGATACGCTGGATATTAATGTAGCATGGCATGAAGTACCGGATATGAATTTAGGCTCATACTATAGCGTATATGCCACAGGCATTAATGATACTTACTTCAACGCTAAACTCTCGCTTCTTAATAAAGGAAGCTGGGGAAATGTAATAAAAGAAAGTGTTCAACTTTTTAATCACGATGCTACCGCTCCAATAATCTACAGGTTCGGTGCGGAATTTAGTTCACTTGCAGGATATGAACCCGATCCGCTGATGGAACATACTTCTTCATACGAAGTCAACACAATGAGGGGCTTTATTAAGCTGGTTTTAACCCCCAATGACTTCTTTCATCAGAAATATACAAAGCTTTACACGCAAAAGATTTTGGCTAAAGAAACACTTCCTAATCCTCCATACACTCCCGTTATCAGGGAAATTTCGCTTAGCTATACCTCAACAGAACAATTTGAGATTGATTCATCAGATGGGTTTGATACCAGGACCAGTAAGCTTTTTCATATTTATCCTTTTGGGCAAAAAGAAACACATCCGTTTTTGGATAATTCAGGTACAAGCGTGAGCATGTTTCCGCAGTTTGTTACTGGTAATGATGAGAACAATGGTGAGTTGTATATAGGTTTATCAAATCTGGCAGCGCCCCAAAGCCTTTCTTTATTATTTCAGTCAGCAGAAGGCAGCTCTGATCCTAATGTTTGCAAACCTGAAGTTACATGGCATTACTTAAGTTCAAATAAGTGGATAACTTTTGCTGATTCACAGATACTAACGGATGATACTGATGGATTGGTGAACTCTGGAATTATTATTTTTGATATCCCCGGTGACATAGTAAATAGCAATTCTTTGCTTGATACAGGTTATTACTGGCTCAAAGCCAGTATAACAGCTAACACAGCCGGCGTATGCGACCTGATCAATGTATGCTCCCAAGCAATAAAGGCGACATACAGCAATAACGGAAATGACCCTGAAAGGCTTGCAGTTTCATTAACTGCCGGGACTATTTCGAAATTAAAAAGTAAAGAATCAGCGATCAAGAAATTATCACAGCCATACTCCTCTTTTGGCGGTGCGGTAAAAGAGCAAAGTCAAAACTATTACAGGCGAGTTAGTGAAAGATTAAGACATAAACACAGGGCTGTTACAATGTGGGATTACGAGAGAATAGTTCTTGAAGCATTCCCGGAAATATATAAAGTTAAGTGTTTAAACCATACAAAACTGGTTCAGTGTGAAGATTGCGGATTTTCTGAGCATTCACTTTCTCCCGGGCATGTAACTATAATCACAATTCCTGTTTTAAAGAATAAAAATGCTGTTGACCCGTTTAAACCATATACAAGCATTGGTACACTAACAAAAATTGATGAATATCTTGTAAAGTTAATTTCACCTTTTATTTGCCTGTATGTTAATAATCCCAAATTCGAGCAAATACAGGTAGATTTTGAAGTAAAATTTTTTATGGAAGCAGGTGGAGATGTTGGTTACTATAAAAAGAAACTTAACGAAGATATAAAAAAGTTTTTATCGCCATGGGCATATGATGAAGGCAAAGATATTTCCTTTGGAGGAAAGTTACATAAGACAGTAATCCTGGATTATATAGAAGACCTGGAATATGTTGACTACCTTACAAATTTTAAAATGAATCATATTGATGTTGCTGACGATATTGATGAAGCTGTAGCTACTGGTTCCCGTTCTGTTTTAGTAACTATATCCGATGAAGATTATACAAAGGAACACCAAATTAAAGAAATTTTAGAATTAAGCAGTGATGACGGAATATCAAACTATTGTAAAAAACCAGAAGCTTCCTGTTAGCGAAGATTATTCTTTCCTTCGAAGTGAAGGATTAAAGAATATTCAGGCTCTGGCAAGTTCTATATGGAATAACTATAACATTTCCGATCCGGGTATAACTATACTCGAACTCTTAAGTTATGCAATTACTGATCTTGGATACAGGACCTCTTTTAATGTAGAAGATATTCTTGCTTATAAGCCTGACGGTTCAGAAACCGTGGAAAAAATGTTCTTTACGGCTAATGAAATACTACCGTGCAATCCAATAACAATAAACGATTTTAGAAAACTGTTGATTGATATCGATGGCATTAAGAATGCATGGATGCAAAAAGGCAATCAGGAACAGGATTTTTATGCTGATTGTCAAAAAGGCTTTCTTACCTATGAAATCTCTGACAACAGGAAAATTGAACTAAACGGACTGTATGATGTACTTATAGAGTTTGATGTTTTTAATGATGTGGGAGATCTAAATGATGATACAATTACTTATAAAGTTAAATCAGGGGGTTTAAAAGGGTATACACTTTTTGTTTCATTCCCCATGTGGTATGAAATTGAAGAGAACATTAAAGGTGCTGAAGAAGTAATAGAGGTTACTTTATCTGATTATAAAAACGATACAGCTAAAAGCAGGTCAACCTGGAATGTAAAAATTAAATATAAACAGGGGTCAAATGAGCCTGAAATTGATATTCCGGGAGTAGTAATAGATTATTCCGGAGTTAAAGATAAAAGTAATTTAAAAAGTAAACTCGAAACAGAGCTAAAAAAAACTGTTCCTTTAAGTGTAGCTAACATTTATATTAAGAAGCTAAAAAAAACCCTCAGCATCGTAAAAAAAGTAAAGGAAACACTTCATTCACATAGAAATTTGTGTGAAGATTTTGTAAATATAAAGAGTGTTGAAACAGATGACATTATTATTTGCGCTGATATTGTAGTAAAACCTGAGGCTGATCTTGAAGAAATATTAGCAGAAATTTATTTCAAGGTTAAACAATACCTTTCTCCGGAGATCAATTTTTATACATTAAGTGAACTTGTGAACAAAGGTATAACAACTGATGTAATATTTGAAGGACCTCTATTGAGCCACGGATTCATTGATAATGAAGAGCTTGAGTCTTCGAATCTTAGAAAAGTGGTCTATACTTCAGACCTTATCAGCATAATAATGGATATTGAAGGCGTAGCTGCAGTTAAGAGTATTCTCATTTCTAATTATGATAAAGACGGAAATATTATATCAGGCAGCGAGAAATGGAAAATAGATGTTACATCAAATCACAAACCAAGGCTCAATATTGAAAAATCAAAGATCGTATTTTATAAAGGGCTGCTTCCGTACTATGCCGGCAAACAGGAAGTATTAAACAAATTGCTGATATTTGAAGCAGCAGATGCTAAATCAAAACTATCATTTTCAAATAATAACATTGATATACCTGTAGGAAAATATAAAAATATAGAAGATTATTACTCAATTCAGCATGAGTTCCCTCTTTGTTACGGAATTGGGAAAGAGGGTTTGCCTTCAACTGCCGATGGTAAACGGACAGCCCAGGCAAAGCAGCTGAAAGCTTACCTGCTTTTCTTTGACCAGATACTGGCTAATTATCTTTCACAGCTTGCAAATGTAAAAAAGCTTTTTTCAATGAATTCCACTGCAAAACAGACATACTTTGCCAACTATTTAAATAATGATGAAATAGTAAGTATTGAGGACCTGTATGTAAACAAAGCAGATATGGAAAACAGTAAACTAAAATCATTAACTGAAGACTCCTTAGTAGAGGATGAGAAAATATATTTAGATAGAAGAAACCGTTTCCTGGATCATTTAATGTCAAGATTCTGTGAACAATTTACTGATTATGTAATGTTAATGTTCTCTGTCAGGGGCAGGAAAGATGAAGAAGAAATTATTGAAGACAAAATTGCTATGTTAAATGAATATGATGTTATCAGCAAGGATAGAAGTAAGGCATTTGACTATAAAGATTCTTCTAATTTGTGGGATACCAATAATATTTCAGGTCTTGAAAAAAGAGTTGCCCGTTTAATGGGAATAAATAATTATTACAGGCGTGATCTTGCATCAATTTCTCCTTTTGTTGAAGTTTATCACGATTCAGGGGACCCGGTCGATGAATATCGTTTTAGAATTAAGGATTCAGTAGGCAATATACTATTAACCTGCCTGGCCGCATATAAAAAAGAAGAGCCGTTATTTAATGCTATAGTTAAGCTGTTAAGACATTCACGGGTATCCGAGGATTATGAAATTACTGCTGATTCATCAGCAGGAAGTTCTGAATTTTTCTTTGAAGTGCTTGATGATGATGGAGATGAGCTTACAGTTGCAAGCGAATTATTCAATACTTATGAAGAAGCAGTTGATAAGACTGAAGAGATCGCTAAGTTTTTAAGAGATAATATTGAGGATGAAGGGTATCATTTGGTGGAACACATTTTATTAAGACCAAAGGTAAATAGCGATAAACTGTTCAGTGTGTGCCTTGAGGAAGACTGCGGTGATTGTACCGGAAGTTTTGACCCATATTCATTCAGGATCACATTTGTTTTGCCTTACTGGGCTGATAGGTTCTACGATATGAATTTCAGAGGATTTGTTGAAGATACGATCAGAACCGAAACCCCTGCCCATATTTTTGTTAAGATCTGCTGGGTAGATTTTGAAGATATGAAAAATTTTGAAGCAAAATATCAGGCTTGGTTAATCGAAAATGCAAAAGAACTGCCCGATAGTATTAAGCGGTCAAAATGCCTTAAAGATCTGATTGAAGCAATGGAATCATTAAGAAGCGTTTACCCTGAAGCTGTTTTGCATGATTGCAATGATAGCGAAAGTGAAAACACTGTTTTATTAAATCACACAATTTTAGGAACAATTAAATCTGAATAAGATGGAAACAATTGTTAATTTTTACCCCGTATTTGAGGGTGACCAGGTATTAACTGCAGACAGTTTAAATGCAGTAGTCAACTATCTTGAACAGCAGGAAAGATTGACCCGTAATAAACTAATAGGCATAGGGATTGTATGCGGGCTTGAGCTGACTAATACAAAAACACCATTTTCTATAAATATATCTTATGGCTGCGGCGTCACTTCGGCCGGGTATTTAATTGTTCAGGGCAGTTCCGTTTTGCGTAATTATACAAATTACGAAGATCCGGCAGGCTATACCTATTTTTCGGATTCAAAAGGTAAGCAAAATATCACTTTGTGGGAACTGCTTGAAGAAACGGAAACAAGAACAGGAAAAACTATAAGCAAACTCGAAGAAAGTACAAGTGATTTTAAGTTAGGTGAAATGGCAGTTATATTATACCTGGAAGTGGTCAATGTTGATCTGAGAACCTGCACGGAAAGTGAGTGTAACGAAAAAGGTAAAAGAAGAGATCTTATAGTTAGAAGACTGTTGATCAGTAAATTGGATCTTATAAAAATAATCAATAAGTGTAAGAAAAAATTTACTCCCCAGGCATTAAATGAGTTAAAGCTTCGGGATTCAATTCTTGCTAAATATAAGCTTAAAGAATTAAACATTAAGCGTCTTTCAAGATCTTCAGCTAAGATCATAGAATATAACGATCTTGTAAATTTTTATAAAGAAGCAGTTGATGGTTTTACAGATAAAACAGCTGATGCGCTTCTGGAATCATATAATGTATATAAAGATATGCTTTCAATACATTATAAAACCGTTAACCCGATGGCTAACGTTAAATCTGTTTTAAATTCTTATAAACAGAACTCTTTTTTGCATACTTACAAACTGCAGTACTATTATGATTGTTTAAAAGATATAGTGACAGCATATAATGATTTCAGGGAAATTGCTTTTGAACTGATGTGTGAATGCTGCCCGGATGAAAGCTGTTTTCCATTTCACTTAATGGTGAGTGATGCTCTTGTTAAGAAAAACAGCTTACCCACTATTTTCAGAAGTTATTTTATTCCGTCACCTGTATTAAATAACCAGTCTAATTTATTAAATAAAGCAATTACATTATATATCCGGTTGGTTGAAATGTGCAGCAATTTTTCTATCCCTGATATTGAACAGGCTAAGATAAAAATTACACCAAGCAATGAGGACTTGACTCCATTGGAAAAGAGGTCTATACCATACTATTTTTCAAACTCTCCATATTCAATTAATAAGAACTGGAGTTATGACCTTAAGAGAAAATTCAGATCTGAATACAATATGTCTTATCATTCCGATAAATATATTAACGAAACTGCAGCCGAGGAAGTGTTAAATGCGCTGGATTACAATATAGATGAGTATCCTTTCCTAAGAATAGAAGGACATATAGGTAAAAGTTACAGAGCAGCTTTGAAGGAAATTATAGGTCAAAAAAATAAATATAATCTTCCTTTCGAAGTAATCGGGCTGAAACTCGGTAAAGATTTTAAGGATACTAGCGCATCTATAAAATGTTTGTATAAAGATCTGGAGGCAATGTATAATTATTTGAGGAGCGAGTTGATATGTATTCTAACCAAGGAAACCAGGTATTTCAGTTCTCTCAATTTCAGAAGAGATATCTTGAAAACCGATAAAGATTTTGATTCTCTTTTTACCGGCAGGGTATTTACAGGAACGGCAGGAATGGCTGGAATGGCAGTTTCGGAGTATAAAACATTCATGCATAGCGCCATTGGCGGACTTCCTGAGAGTGATACTATTGGCCAAATATACGATTCATATTCTAATGAATCGGTTAAAACTCACCTTGGGACGTATACGTATAATTTCCTGAGAGATAAAGATCTGTTGAGCATACTGGGTGAAAATTATGATATAATCACTTATTTTAATTACCCCATTGAGCTGATTGATGAAATAGAGGAAATAGTAAATAAATTGCCTGAAGATGTAAATAACTTTAATATTGATTCATTTTCAACCGAATATTCTTCACTTCTAAAATTAGTTGTTTCATATAAAAAAGAAGTGCTAAGAGGAAATGCAAAAAACAAAGAAGAGCTTCTTGATCATCTTGATAAACTATATTATGATTGTACTCTTTCAAAATTCAAATCTTTATTCGAGGATTTTAAGAAAAGGACTGATGAGATCAAAAAGATGAATCTTTTCTACAATTATATAAGGAAACACCCGGGGTTAGAGCATAAAGCTGGCGTTGAAAAAGGAGGTACGTTTATTCTTGTGTATGCAGATGTAAACGACTTTGAAGATGAAAATGATAATTTTAGAATTCCAATATCGATCAATAAAGATGAATTATTCAACAAATTAAACTCTATTGGATTAGTTAAAGAAAATGCAAAAGTACTTTCTGCTGCAATATCAAATAAAACCCGCGATAGTTCTGCCGGTATTGAAACACCAATGCTTTATACTTCCATGATCAGGGGGTTTAATGATCTGAACCTGGCTAATCTTAAACCGGAAGAAGCGAATACTATTACAAATAAGGCTATTGATACAATAAAAAATTTATTGAATGAAAGTAATATGGTAGTTGTAGCAGATTTCTGCCTGCCATATATTTGCTGCTCTGACTGTCCGCCAATAACTTTTGTTGTTAATGAAACAGCCGAAAAAGTAAGTATTTTTATAAAACCAAATGAATTTTGCAGTAATGATAAAACTGAATACGGCTTTACTGTTTCGCCCTTAGGAGGTACTATTACCGGTCCTGGTGTTACAAACAATAAATTAACTCCGGCTGCAGTTATCCTTGCAGCAAATGAAGATGTTAAGGAAATTCAGTTTATATACACTTCAACAGATAACAGAACTGCAGCAGCCTCTGCCAAAGTGTACAGGTCAGTTGACGCAAAATTTGAGTATAAAATTTCTGATACATCTCAAACAAAAGCATTTGTTACTTTCACAAACAGGTCATCAGCTCACGCTAAAACGTATTTTTGGGATTTTGGTGATGGTTTAACATCAGCTGAAAAAAATCCACCTGTTCATACTTATGATGTAAAAAAACCCGGTAATTTTACATTTAAAGTTAAACTAACTGTTACAAACGGTGCTTGTTCCAACACATTTGAGGATGATATCAAGATAAGCATAATACAATTAGTTCCAACTGTTTCTGTAGCCCCGGTCGAATTCTGTATCAACGATAAGGCATCCTATAATATCGTTGTTACCCCTGATGATCCTAATGGTAAACTGACTGTGAACGGCAGCCTGTTAAACCGTAATACTTCAGGAAAATATACTTTTACTCCGGTTTCTATGATAAACAGCATTGGTAATAATTCTGTTTTGGATGTAAAATTAGAATATTCTGCAGCAGGCAGTACTTCAGTTCCCTTTGTAATTAAAGTATATAATATGCCGATACCTAAATTTAGTATTAAGAAAAAATCTTTTGCCGGCACAAAAACCACAGTGACCTTTGAAAACTCATCTGGATTTGGCGTTAATAATCAATGGCATGTAGTAAGAAGTATGGGTAATTCATCACAGGACCTGGGGGTTTTAGGAACTACTTCAAATAATAATGAAGCAGTAATCGAGTTTGATACCTCACAGGGAATTGCTGGTTATACTGTAATATTAAAAGTTACAAACGGAAAGTGCAGTGTTGAAAGTAACCCGTTAAATATCAAGATAACAGAACTTAGAGGCTAAAATTGGCAGTTCATGTCATAAAAAAACAGGTATTAGAGGTTATACAGAAGGGATACAGCAATAACCATCTTGAAGAATTAAGTACAAATTTACATTATAAAATTGTCCCTGTCTTTCAGCAGGTGTTTGATAACTTTTCAAATGACAATAAAACCATTAGAATAGATAAACTTGAAATTGATTTAGGAATTATCAGCAGGAAGGATTATGAAAGAGAATTTGAGAAATATGTAAAAGAAGCGCTTACTTCTAAACTGGAAAGTATGGAGTTAAACAGCCTGTACAATGATGCTGAAAACAGCTTTGAAAATATTACAATTGCGAATTCGAAACTTGATGTTATTGTTTTCTTTTTGAAGAGTGGGGTATTACCCTGGTGGACAAAATCAACTACAGTTGGAAACTTAGATTCAATTTTTGAAGATGTTCTGGATTCATGTGCTAATGATTTAAAAACAACTATTAAGAGCGAAATTCATAATATTGTTTTTATTAAAAGATTAATTAACCAGTTCAGCGAAAATATTATTAATAATATTTTACTTTTGCTTGCAGAGGATAAATTTGAGATCAATGTTTTAATTGCGGATCTATTCAGGCTGAAACTTCATAAAAATTTCATTAACGTTAATCATAATTACTATAGAAATAAACTGTACCTTTATTTGTTTAATGCAGCAGGGAGCAATGAAACAATTGCATCAGGTAAAGAATTGTTAAGGGATATAATTTTTGATCTTTCTTTTGATTTTAATGTAAATTATACGAAACTGATAGAAGACTTTAAAATTGAAACTCCCTCAGAATTCAGCGCATTATTCGCTGAATTCGTCTCAGATGAATTTAACGGGATTAAGTTTATAGATAATATCAAGATTTTAGAAGTTCCCCATGAAAAAAAGATCAATATTAAAAATGACCCGGAGATATTAAGAAATAAAAACGATCCGAAAACACTAAGAAATAAAAATGACCCGGGGATATTAAGAAATAAAAACGATCCGGAAATCTTAAGAAATAAAAATGGTCCGGAGATATTAAAATATAAAAAAGAGGAAGTTTCTGAAAATATAAATGAAGAATATTATATAGAAAATTCAGGGCTTGTGATTTTATATCCATATATTTCAAAATTTTTCTCTAAGCTGAATCTTTTAAATGAAAATGATTTTAGAGATTTAGAAAGTAATATTAAAGCGGTTCATTTACTTCAGTATATTGCAAGCGGTGAATTTAACTCACTTGAACATTATCTGGTTCTGAATAAATTATTATGCGGAATGGATATTAGTTTTCCTGTGGAAAGATCTGTAGAAATTAATCATCATGATACAGCCGAGGCAGATTCCCTGATGCATTCTGTTATCAAAAACTGGGATGTAATTAAAAATACTTCACTTAATGGTTTCAGGGAAGCATTTCTTAAGCGGGATGGAATTTTGATCAATAAAGATGATAAATGGATACTTAAGGTTGAGCGGAAAAGCTATGATATTCTTTTTGAAAAGATTCCCTGGAGCTTTTCTGTTATCAGGCTTCCGTGGATGAAAAAAATATTGTATGTTGAATGGTAAATAATGTATTAAAAGATAATGCTTCGGTTTTAAACGAGGAAATCAGTTGGTTTATAAAAGTACTTGATACAAGACTAAAACTGTATTTTGGACATGATTGCGATTATAAAGATGTGCAGTATATTGAACCTCCAAATTATAATGGAATAGGATCTTTATATTCGGATTTTATCAAACATTATAAGCTGACCTTTGAAGAAAGAGTAATTCTTGTTTTAAGCCTGATTCCTCATATAAAAAATCAGCTGTTGGATGTTTTTTTAACAAACAACACTTCAACCGGTCAGGGCTATATGGAATTTGGCGGTGTTAAAACAAACAATGGAGCATTTTTGCCAACTGTTGAAACAGCGATCTTTATTCTTGCAGGTGATAACCTCGAAAAAAGATTTTCTTCAGTTAGAATTTTTGAAGGTGATCATTTTTTTTCAAAACATAATATACTTAGTATAGAACCAATTCATCAATCAGAACCGCATACATATGGATTGCTAAAGATTTCGCGGGAGTTTATTGATTATTTTACAACAGGTTATGTAAGAAAGCCAAATTTTGGAGCTGATTTTCCTGCGCGGCTTATTGAAACAGCAATGGAATGGGATGACCTTGTTCTGGAAAATTATGTTATAGAACAGATCATGGAAATTAAAACATGGCTTGATTACAAAGATGTGCTAATGAATGATTGGGGTTTAGGCAAGAAATTAAAACCGGGGTACAGAAGCCTTTTTTATGGACCGCCCGGAACAGGCAAAACCCTGACTGCTTGTTTGCTTGGAAAAATGACTGGAAAGGATGTTTACAGGATTGACCTTTCAACTGTTATTTCTAAATATGTAGGTGAAACTGAAAAAAATCTGGAAAAAGTCTTTAATCAGGCAGAGCATAAAAACTGGATCCTCTTTTTCGATGAGGCTGATGCATTGTTTGGTAAAAGAACTAATGTAAGCGATGCACATGATAAATTTGCTAACCAGGAAGTTTCATTTTTGCTGCAAAGGGTTGAAGATTATGATGGAGTTGTTATTCTTGCAAGTAACTTTAAAAGTAATATAGATGAAGCATTTACAAGAAGATTTCAATCTATCATTCATTTTCCTATGCCAAACAGCGAAGAAAGATTAAAGCTCTGGCAAAAAGCTTTTTCAAGCCAATGTGTACTTGAAGAAAAATCAGACTTAAATGAAATAGCAAACAGGTATGAACTCTCAGGTGGTTCAGTAATGAATATAGTAAGATTTTGCTCGCTCAAAACTTTAAAAAGAGAGAGTAACATTATACTTTTGGAAGATATTATTGAAGGAATTAAAAAAGAACTGCAAAAAGAAGGAAAAACTTTCTAAGTAATATAAATAATTCATATGTTTGCAACAGAGCAGGCAAATAAAGCAAAAGCAAGCAGCTCCCAGCTTCAGAAGAAAGCGGATAAAAGCTTATTGCCTGTTAACAAGCATTCAAGTGATAATTCATCCGGTTTAATCCTTACAGGCAGCAGGCCGAACAATTATACAATCCAGACAAAACTTTCTGTAGGTGAGCCAAATGACCCGTATGAGCAGGAAGCCGATAGAACTGCTGATAAAGTTATGACAATGCCTGTGAGTTCTTCAGGTATTTTTAACGGTGTTCAAAGAAAGTGCTCAGGATGTGAAAATGATGAACAGATGCAGGCAAAGCCCCTTGCGGGTTTAATTACTCCACTGATTCAAAGAAAATCTGATGAGGATGAAGATGTACAGTCAAAATTAAATTTGCAGGCAAAATGCAATGAATGCGAAGATGATGAAAAAGTTCAGAAAAAATCTATAAGTGAAGGGGTAACACCACTTATACAAAGAGAAGCAGCTGAAGAAGAACGGGTTCAGTCTAAGAGTTTATTACAGTTTAAAGAGAACGAAGAAGAGCAGGTTCAATCTAAGAGTTTATTACAGCTTAAAGAGAACGAAGAAGAGCAGGTTCAGTCTAAGAGTTTACTACAGTTTAAAGAAAACGAAGAAGAACAGGTTCAGTCTAAGAGATTTGTTCAGCTAAAAACAAACAATGAGAGCTCGGGTGTGTCTCTCAGCACGGTTGAAAACTCACTGAATAGTTCTAAAGGCGGTGGAGCGCCAATGAGCCAAAACACGCAAAGCCAAATGGAATCCGGCTTTGGAGCAGATTTTTCAGGTGTGAGAATACATACCAACAACAGCGCTGAGGAGATGTCACAAAATCTTAATGCGCAGGCATTTACACATGGAAATGACATATATTTTAACAGCGGAAAATATAATCCTGATACCAGCCAGGGTAAACATTTGCTTGCCCACGAGCTGACCCATACAATACAACAGGGTTCATCAAAAGTGCAAACAAGCAGGATACAAAAAATGTCAATAGGCTCAGGGTCACCGCCGGCAAGTTGGGTTACCCGATATAATGCCAGTGTAATACCTGCAGCTGATAGGGAACGGGTAAATGAAGCAATCAGGTTAATTCAATATATTGTGGACCATCCAACTGAATATGAAGATTGTTTAAGAGTATTTAGTGAGCATTGTCCTGGGAATAGTCCAACAGCTTTTATTGATACATTTAACAGGGTGATACTTTGGAAGGCGATAAGACCCGATGCGCTTGCATTTGCGAATGTATCATTGGATAATATTGCATATACCCAATCAGGCTACGACGAGGGCGCAAGGGAATTAGCTCAGACGTTAATTCATGAAATGGGTCATTGCTGCGGAATTGATGAACCGCACTATACTGCAGATGTAAGTGCGCAGTATTGTATTGGACCTCAAAATGAATTTGGTGCAAGGGTAGGTATTGGTTTAAACACATCAATAGTAAGTTTAGCTTTTACATACAGGAGGTTTTTTGATTTAGCCTTAGGAGGTCAGTTGCAGTTAACTTTGGGCGGTGATCTGGATATAACAGGTTTGACCTCAGGAATTCAGGATGCAACGAGTTCAATTATACAATCCGGCGAGTTTGAATTTGGAAGTTTGAGTGCGGGTTTAAGAGGCAGATTTAATCCATGGGGAGGTGAAGGTTTAGGCGGTATAACTCTTGGAGCTGAAGCTGGAATTGACGCAGGAAACTTTAGAGTCGTTAGAGAAACCAGGCCGGATGAGTATGAATACGGAGCAGGGTTCGTAGTACAGTCAACTTTAGGCGCGGAATTTTATATTCCTGTGAATCCATCTATAATTCCCCTTTCATTGAATACAGGTTATAGGTTTATCAGACCTTTAAATCCACAAGCAGAAAATATACATGAAATTATATTTAACCTGGATTTATTATTCAAACTCAACGAAGGCGAACAAAATGAACCGCTTGAAATAGAAGCTGACCAAATGGCGGATAAAGTTACAACTATGCCAGAGCAAAGCATTATGAATAAAATTCAAAAAGCTGATGATAAAGCAATTAAAATTAAATATGGCGGGATAGTTTTAAGCGAAAGGGCTAAAATAGATGTATTACAAAACAGGTCCCTCTTTGATTATGAAGACCAACGGCATATTAGAGTTAGTGATGATTATAAGCTTGGTTATGATGAAAACTATGCTAATCCATTTGACCAATTCAGATGGAAATTATTAAAAGAAATGATTGATAACGGGATATCAGTGAATGTAAAAGCAGTGCAGTTAAATGATGAGTTTAATGTTAAAAATATTATAAGAATCGGAAGTACTAAAAAAGAAACAATTACAGCGTTAACATTACAAGCCCTGACCGCATCCGGTTTAGCCGCACCTACCCAATCAATAGACTTAGCAATTTATCCGACACGATTTAAAATTATGGCGAGTACAGACGATAACATTAGTCAGGTTTATTACGAAACTGGTCCCGGCGGACGTGGAACACTTGGCAGCAGTTCATTAGCTCACGAATTACTCGGACACATGTATCTTGCTATGAAAGGACTTCCTCACGGCCATGGTGAATCTCTCGAAGGTGCAGAAGGGTTGACTGACCCATTCGGACGACCATTTCATGGAACGGTAGATGATTTTATTCGTGAGTTTGTTGGCTCGGAAGATAAAATATGGGAATCACCAACCTTTCATGTTTCACCCAAAGAATTAAATGCATCGATAGGATGGATCGAACAGGAAGGTGCTTTGCACATAACAGAAGAAGGTTCAGGTAATTTTGATCAGCCACTTTATCAAAATTGGGCAATTCTAAGCGCCAACTACGAAGCGCTACTGGCAAATAATAGTGAACCGCCCGTTGTTGACCATCCGACAGCTGAACAGGTTAAAACACGGGCAATAGCCTGGGCATCAGCTCTAACCCCCGGGGTAAAAGCAGCATGCAAGAACGTACTATACAGAATAAAATATTCTAATCCGGATAAAATTAGAACAGAGTTATCTAGTGAAGTATACAAAACAATAGAAGTACAGAATGAATCTTATGAGAATGAAAAGAGTAAAACCCAGATTCAGCCAAAACAAATTCCCGGGGATACAGCAAACATTATACAACGGGAGGTAAGAGCAGAAAAAAATAATGCTAAAAATCTGTCTGCAATTAAAACAACCGATGAGCCAAAAAATAAAGATGTAACTGTAAGCTTCAACACGAAATCTTTTGCCCGTGAGGAAGGTAAAAATCATTTAACATCATCTACGGAAAATGCACCTGTTACACAGGTACCTGAAACAAGCTCAAAACAGGCAACTGAAAATAAAGTAAATGAAAAGACAAGCCCGGCAGAAGAAAATATTAATTCTCTTAAGCAGAATGAATCAAAAGTAGAATTGAAAGAAGGAGCTGCCGCAGCTACAACACCGGTTGCTTCAACAGAAGAAACACCGGCAGAAGAAATTCCAACAGGAGAAATGCCGGTTGAAGAAACTGTTGCATCTGGGAGTAAAGAATCGGGTTTAGGTAAGGAAAGCGCTGAGAAAAAGAAAGAAGGAGCAGAAGAAACCCCGAAAGTAATTGAATCGCCTAAAAAACCCGAAGATGACCCGGCTTTTATGCAGGTACTCTCAGAAAATAAAAAAACAGGCGCAAAACAAAAAAGTCATGGTGATGCGAAAGTAATTGCTAAAGGATCGCAATTGGCCGCAGAGCCGCCCGCAAATGATGTTGAAAGCAAGGCGATGGCTTCACAGGTTGATAAAATGGGTGCAGCTAAAGAAAATACTAAGAAATTTGATGCTGCCGCATTTAAGGAAAAACTGAAAGCAAAGATAGGAGCTGCAATACCTGAGAGCGAAGACAAAGCAAAAGAATTTAAAGAGAACAATGAACTTGAAAACGTAAAAGGCAGCCTCCAAAGTGAGGTTAAGGACGAGAAACAAAATGCAACCGGCCCGGTTGAAACTACAGCCAAAGAAGAGCCGGCAACTGATGGTATTGAAGAAAAGACTGTTGAGCAGATGAATACAGAAATAGCTGGTGAAAAACCTGCTATCCAGGATGCAGGTAATGCTGTTCCTAAGGCAAGGACTGAGGGTGAGCTATCAATGGAGGAAGATGCAAATAGCCTGGATGTTGAAATGGAAAAAAATGAGGTTTCAGAGGAACAGCTGGCAAATTCCAATGAGCCTGAATTCCAGGGAGCGCTTGATTCTAAACGTGAATCTCAGCAGCAGGCGCGCAATGCTCCGAATGAATATAGAGAAACTGAAGGACCTGTACTTGAAGGCGCTGAAAACAAAGCGCAGGCTTCCGTGGGAGGGAAGCTGGAAGAAATGTTTGCATCAAGAGAAGGTACACTTGGTCAGGTAGATTCCTCTAAAACAACAACCAAATCAAAAGATGAACAGAAACGTAAGGAAGTAGCGGATGGTTTAAATGAAATATATATAAGTACCAAAACTAAGGTTGAGACAATTCTAACTGACCTTGAAACTAAAGTTATGGATGATTTTGATTCCGCTTCTAAAGCAGCAAACAAAGTTTTTGAAGATAACGTTAGCAGCAGGCTGGATGATTATTACGGATTTTTTACAATTGATGATACTATAAGTGAATGGGTTAGCGGTTTACCGCCTGAGATAAATGAGATATTTCTGGATGAAAAGCAGAAATTTATTGTTAGTATGGAAGTAGTTATAGATTCTGTAGCGCTTGAAGTAGAAACAAAACTTAATGAAGCATCGGCTGAAATAGAAACAGGCAGAATTAAGGTGAAAGAGTATATTGATAATCTTGATCCTTCATTAAAGCAGTATGGTGAGGAAGCATCAACTGAAATCCTCGGTAAGTTTGATGAGCTGGAGCAGCAGGTTGCTGATAAAGAAGACCAGATAGCAGATGGACTATCCCAAAAGTATGTGGAAAATGTAGGGAAGCTTCAGGAAACTTTTGATAAGATAAAGAGTGAGAAAAAAGGATGGTTAAGCGGTGCATTTGACGCGCTTGCAGGAGTGATAAAAACAATTATTGAGCTAAAAAACATGTTGTTGAACACGCTTTCAAAAATAGTTCATGTTGTAGGGAGCATTATTTCTGATCCTATAGGTTTTCTTGGTAATCTGATAGAAGCTTTAATGATGGGACTTAATAATTTTAAAGATAATATTGTCACACATCTTAAAAAAGGATTTTTTACCTGGTTAATGGGTAATATGCCGCCGGGTATTCAGTTCCCCGATGTTTGGGATCTGAAAGGAATTTTTTCATTTATTATGCAGATTCTCGGGCTTACCTGGAGTAATATCAGGCAAAGGGCTGTTAAGAAGTTAGGAGAGCCTGTTGTTAAAGTCCTTGAAGGGGTATTCGAAATATTCCAGGTTATCCAGAAAGACGGGCTTGCCGGATTATGGGAATACATTAAAGAAAAAATAGGCGACCTCAAGGTAATGGTCATAGATGCTATCCAGGATTTCCTTATAGAAAGTGTGGTAAAAGCAGGAATAATGTGGGTTGTTGGTTTGTTAAACCCGGCAGGCGCATTTATCAAGGCATGCAAGCTTATATATGATATTGTAATGTTCTTTATTGAAAAAGGGAAAATGATACTTGAGTTTGTTAATGCAGTTATTGATTCCATTGCTTTTATAGTTGAAGGAAATCTTTCAAAAGCCGCAAAATGGGTTGAAGACGCGCTGGCAAAACTGATCCCGATTGCAATAGGTTTTCTTGCTTCTTTACTGGGTCTATCCGGCATCAGTGAAAAAGTTCAGGTAATTATTAAAAAGATACAGGCTCCTATAAACAAAGCTATTGACTGGATAATAGATAAAGCTATTGCACTGGCTAAAAAGCTTGGAATCGATAAAATGGTTAAGAAAGTAAAAGGAAGCATTGATAAAGGCAAAGAATGGGCTAAAGAAAAGATTGAGAAAGGGAAAGCCGCTTTGCTGGACTGGTGGAATACAAAAAAAACGTTTACCGTTGGGAATGAAAAGCATAGTATTTTCTTTGAAAACGATTCACTTATGGTTGAAAGCAAAAAGAAAACATTTGCTGAATTTCAAACCGATGTCCAAACATTACAAAATGATCCTGCGTTGGCTGATGATAAAAGAGGTGAGCTAGCAAGTTTATATGGTAAAGCAGTTGTCCTACATGAAAGTTTGATAGACGCTAAAAAAGCAGCCCAAAAAGAAAGAAGAGAATCCTCAACTACTGATGAAACTTCTAAAGCTGAAGAAGATTTTGAAAATTTAAAAATTACCATTAAAGAATTGATGAAAATTGTGCAGTCAAAATCTGACGTTCCTGAAACCATAATAGAGCATCCTGAAAAGGCAAATGATGATAAACAAGGTGTGTCAGCTGTTGCCGAACCTTTGACAATTAAGGGCGATGGAGGGTCAGCTGCATCAGCAGATACTCCTTTATGGGATATTGTTAAAAAAAGAAAAGTGGGAAAAGGAACATATTATGAAAAAGGTCATCTGATAAGTAATCATTTTCACGGTTCGGGCAGTGATAAGAACAATATTGCAATTATGTATAGAGGTACAAACCAAGAGTTTCAGAGTACATTTGAAAATCACGTCAAAAATGTAGTATGGAACAGGGATAATACTAACCCTGACGGGAAAATTGCCAGCTTTGTAGTTAAAGCCCATTATGACGGCTCAAAAAGCTCACAGCTTCAAAAACTAATTAATGAAATTGATAAAACTCCATCTTCAAAAGAAATTGATGAGAAATATCCTAATGTAGCTATGAAGGAAGAGGCAAAAAAGATACTTAATGGCGAGCAGAAACTACCAACCAGATTCACAGCAGAAGCCAGTTATTTAGAAGAGGAGTCAGGGGGCACGTTTAAACCGGGTCCTGTGATACCTCTAGGGAGCACGTCAATTAACAGTATAATACCTGATACCTTACCTGATATTGAAGGCTCTGCTGTTAATAAACCCAGCTTAAGCACTAGCTCAGTAGCAGATCTTAAAAAGGCTGGAATCTCTATACAGTTTGCTAGGGCAATTAAAAGTTATGTAGAAAATCAACCCTCCGGGTTTACGTTTTCATCTGCGGAAGATTTCCAAACCAAAATGGGAAGCTTTTACAAACAAAATCCCGCCGAAAGAACGTATGATATAAGAACTCAGGCAACATATGTTTCACATCTTAATAGCGTTACTGCTGAATTACTAAAAGGAGACTCAGCTAAATTTACCCTGTAAGATTCATATCAAATAGTGATGGCATGGTAGTAGTATAATCTAATATATTCAAAAATAATGCACCTGAAAGTGACTATAAATATTTATATAATTACGAATTGATATACTATTATGCTCGCTTCCAAAATAAAAAGACAAATACAGCGGAAACAATCCGTTAAGCCACGCATAAGCAAAAAAGCGAAGCAAAACTGTGTACACCCTACAACTGCAATACAAAGACACGTTGATAAAATGAATTCCTCCGGCAGTACGCTGCCTCAAAATACAAAAAGTTTTATGGAATCACGCATTGGAGCAGATTTTTCTGATGTAAGAATTCATAATGATAATAATGCCGTTCAGATGAGCGAGGATTTAAACGCCCAGGCTTTTACACATGGCAACGATATTTATTTTAATAAGAATAAATATAATCCTGAATCAAACACAGGTAAACATTTACTAGCCCATGAATTAACTCATACTATTCAGCAAACAGGCAATATTCAGCGAAAAGAAGGTGAAGGACATGACTTATCATCTGCGGACCTGAGAGGAGATGCAGAGCTTGAAGCTGTTTTTGATGGAGAAAAGGTCCTGAAAAATGGCGCAAAAGGGAATCATGTAAAGAAACTTCAGAAT
>JANPBV010000042.1:0-2943 GCA_031430615.1 Ignavibacteria bacterium
CATTTATTATGCAGATTCTCGGGCTTACCTGGAGTAATATCAGGCAAAGGGCTGTTAAGAAGTTAGGAGAGCCTGTTGTTAAAGTCCTTGAAGGGGTATTCGAAATATTCCAGGTTATCCAGAAAGACGGGCTTGCGGGATTATGGGAATACATTAAAGAAAAAATAGGCGACCTCAAGGTAATGGTCATAGATGCTATCCAGGATTTCCTGATAGAAAGTGTGGTAAAAGCAGGTATAATGTGGGTTATTGGTTTGTTAAACCCTGCGGGTGCGTTTATCAAGGCATGCAAGCTCATATATGATATTGTAATGTTCTTTATCGAAAAAGGGAAAATGATACTTGAGTTTGTTAATTCAATCATTGATTCAATAGCATTTATTGTGGAAGGAAATTTAACCAAGGCTGCAAAGTACGTTGAAGATTCGCTGGCGAAACTCATTCCTATTGCAATAGGTTTTCTTGCATCTTTACTTGGGCTATCGGGCATCAGTGAAAAAGTCCAGGCAATTATTAAAAAGATACAGGCTCCGATAAATAAAGCTATTGACTGGATAATAGATAAAGCTATTGCTCTGGCTAAAAAGCTTGGAATTGATAAAATGGTTAAGAAAGTAAAAGGAAGTATTGATAAAGGCAAAGAATGGGCTAAAGAAAAGATTGAGAAAGGGAAAGATACTCTAGTTTCTTGGTGGAAAGTGAAAAAGAAATTTAAATCTGCAACAGGTCACTCACATACATTATTTTTTGAAGGAGAAGGTAATACTGCACAGCTAATGTTAGCAAGCGATGTGCCAAAAACTGTTGAAAATAGATTAGAAGAAGCAAAAAAGAATAATCCTGAAGAAGAAAGTAAAATAGATAATGCACTCAAAGAAGTAAAAGTAATTAGAAAGGAAATAAGTATAATTCAGGCGCCAAATGATGAAAAAGATAAAAGTACGATTGGAAATACTAAAATAAACGATGAGTTAGATAAACTGAAAAAAATATTAATAGAATGTAATATAGATGGTTTACAAGTACCTTTATCAGACGTAAGGTACCAGATGAATAATGGTTTAGCCAGTAAAGTAATAGCAAATCCATTAACTAAATTTGCAGGCAATACAAAAGGAAGCAAGCCAAGTGAAAGCGCTATAGAAAAAGCTTGGGAACACATTAAAAAAATTGATTTTGAAGTAACAAATCCAAAAGAGCCGGATGTAAAAAGACCTCGATTCTGGCGTGCAGGTCACCTTTTAAGTGAACATTTATTTGGTCCCGGGGTAGACTGGAACCTAGTTCCCATAGTAGAAAAGGATAATTCATTTATGAAAAATAACTGGGAAGATAATATGAAAACAGAAATTCTGAATAACGAAAAAGATAGTTTCTTTTTTGAGGCTAATGTTCAATATTACAAAATTGAAAATGATAAAGATTATTTGCAGTATTTTCCTGAATTAATAACGGGCAAATGGGGTAAACTACCTAGGGTAGAGGATGGAAAAACTATAGAGGGAACAGAAATAACATTGCCTAAATTGGATCCCGATAAACCTAAGCCGTTGCCACCCACAGATCCAACGGCGGTTGCAGAACCTATATCAATTAGTTTAAAGAAAATAAGCAGACGTGAATTGTATAATACATATGGTTTAAGTCTTGATAGGGCACAAAGAATAAACTCGGCAATAGAAAACAATAAAGATGAAAATGTTAAAATTCTGGATGCGATGAAAATATACTATAATAAAAAAGCAGAAGAAGGGGTTGGACTTTATAAAAACCCTGACTCTAAAGTTGAACAAGATAAATCAGAGTTAATTAAAATTATAGAAGAAAATAAGAAAAAGGTTCCCAGCATTATAATATCTGCAGATGATTCAATAACATAAAATTTTACAATTGATTAAGTTAATTTTTCCATATCGTATGCAGCAGTTTCATACTCCATCCCATTCTGGATATGTTTGATCCATTTTGGATTAGTTACTGTTATTAAATAGATAGCTTGCGCCAGTGATTTTTTATCTTCCCAATGTTTATCATATTCTTCTTCTGATAATATAGAATAATCCAAATCAATTGGATAGTTTAAAGTCTCAGAGATCATAACTGATTTAATAAATTTATCCTGGTTATTGATTACCCATTTAATATCAAGTATTTTCTCTGCGGATATTTCTTTTGAAAGTGGACAGCTTATTTGTTTTATTACTTTTGTTAAATCCCAAATTAGCTGGAGCGCGAAACTTTTAGATTCATAAAACCAATATTGATGAGGGTGGATAATGTACAACTTTAGTTCAACAGTATTATCAGTTTTACTTAATACTTCAATATCAAATAGTGATGACATGGTAGTAATATAATCTAATATATTCAAAAATAATGCACCTGAAAGTGACTATAAATATTTATATAATTACGAATTGATTTATTGATATGATAGCCTCAAAAATAAAAAGACAAATACAGCGGAAACAATCCGTTAAGCCGCGTATAAGCAAAAAAGCGAAGCATAACTGTGTACACCCTACAACTGCAATACAAAGACACGTTGATAAAATGAATTCCTCCGGCAGTACGCTGCCTCAAAATACAAAAAGTTTTATGGAATCCCGTATTGGAGCAGATTTTTCTGATGTAAGAATTCATAATGATAATAATGCCGTTCAGATGAGCGAGAATTTAAATGCCCAGGCTTTTACACATGGCAACGATATTTATTTTAATAAGAATAAATATAATCCTGAATCAAACACAGGTAAACATTTACTTGCACATGAATTAACTCATACTATTCAGCAAACAGGTAATATTCAGCGAAAAGAAGGTGAAGGACATGACTTATCATCTGCGGACCTGAGAGGAGATGCAGAGCTTGAAGCTGTTTTTGATGGAGAAAAGGTCCTGAAAAATGGCGCAAAAGGGAATCATGTAAAGAAACTTCAGAAT
>JANPBV010000043.1:0-14623 GCA_031430615.1 Ignavibacteria bacterium
GCAGGATTTATTGAACTGCTTACACCTGCTGATGTTGATAAATATCTTAGCGAAAAAGAAGGCGCATCATTTGTAATGATAAACTCAGTCTGCGGATGCGCAGCAGGCAGCGCAAGACCCGGTGTAACACTTGCGCTTCAGAACAAAGTTATTCCAGAGAGGGTACTTACAGTATTTGCAGGACAGGATAGAGATGCCGTTGATCATTTAAGAAACGCATATCTTCCGGGGATTCCGCCATCCTCACCATACATGGCTATATTTAAAGACGGCGAAGTAGTATTTTTAATGCAGAGAATGAATATCGAAGGCAAGACTGCTGATATGGTTGCCGAAGAGTTAACAGCGGCGTTTAATGAGCATTGTACATTCACGGGACCTTCTGTTCCAAAAGAACAGTATGACGCGATACTTCATGCAAAAGCATGCGGTTCAAAGATACCTAAATACAGCGGAAATTAAAATTTTAACACTATAATTATTAATATAATAATGGATCCTTCACTCCGTTCAGGATTATGAAATTTAGTACACAGGAAGAATACGGGTTAAGGTGTTTACTTCGGGTTGCCAGGGAAAAAGCCGATAAAGGGCTTACTATACCTGAAATAAGCAAAGCCGAAGGGATAACCACACATAACACCGCAAAGATACTGCGGGCGTTAAGGCTGGGCGGATTTCTTGCAAGCTCACGGGGTCAAATAGGCGGTTATACGTTAAGCAGAAACGCAGATAAGATTCTTGTGAAGGACGTATTGGATTTTCTTGGCGGCAAATTGTTTGATGATGAATTCTGTAATGATCACAGCGGTTCTGAAAGCATTTGTACTCATTCAATAGATTGCTCTATACGCTCACTATGGCAAATGCTGCAAAGCGCAGTTGATGGCGTCTTAAGAAATATGACCATAAAAGATCTTATTTCAAGTGAAGATACTATGGTTCCCCAAATTATTAATATTAGTAAAGTAGAAGCAATGAAACTTTAGAATAATTTGATTTTGAATAGAATGAAAAATTTCAAGTCCGGTAACAGCCGGACTTTTTATTTTTCAAACCTGCCAGATCTTTATAACCTGGCAGGTTTGAACTTTCCAGTATAAAAAAATAAAGACAAAGGGCTTATAAAAGCCCCTTGCCTGCCGCATGATTCAATATACAGCTAGTTAGGAAAAAAGCAGATAAAGAAACAGCGGTTTATTTATTGTTCTGAAATTCAGTTGCGATTTTTATAAAATAATATTCATAAGGTGAATAAATTTTGTTTTATTAATTTTATTTGAACAATTTAATAAGGATCAAATTTACTGAAACAAATATACGGGTAAAATCATAAGTTGCATATAGCGAAAAAGGTGATTTTTAGTTATTAACTCACCTTACGCAAAACCACACACTCCTTTCCAAACTCCAGTTTGGAAAGTTTACTTTTCGCGAAACGCTGTTTCGCGAAAAACAGAGCTTTGCTGAAAAGTAGCTGCTAAACTGGAGTTTAGCACCGAGGGAGCATGAAGAGTTTTGTTGCGATAATTATACTTTTGGATTATCAAATGTCTATAATATATCACATGCGTAACATGAGTTATTAATTTGCAAATTACACTTTTACATAAAAAAAACAGGATCCCTTTTTAAATAGAATCCTGCTGAAAAATCCAAAAAGCATACTTACTACTTTACCAAAATCATTTTTTTAACATCTGTATAATTATCAGCAACCAGTTTATAGAAATATACTCCGCTTGCAAATTGTTTTTTCCCTGAAACATCAAAGAGAACTTTATGAATGCCGGATGGTTTACGTTCATTCACAAGTGTTTGAACTTCCCTTCCCGAAGCGTCATAAATTTTTATTGTAACATTGCTTTCTTTTTTGATGGTATATGTAATTTCAGTTGAAGGATTAAACGGGTTAGGATAATTCTGGCTGAGAGAGTATGTATCATTCTTAGGCTGAGAACCGTTTGACTTCTGCGGTACTATAAGCGGAAGTGTAGTGTACTGGTTCATTAACACATTCAATAATTCCTGGTCGGTCGCAGCAAATAATTGTTTAAGTACCGATGCATAAACCTGGCGGTAATCATACTGATATATCAGGTTTCCGCTATTCAGATTTACGAGGTCAGGATTATTTCCGAACATTGAACCGTTAACCAGGTCACCAAATAACATCATCGGCGCTGCGGTTCCGTGATCAGTTCCAATAGATCCGTTTTCGGTTACTCTTCTGCCAAATTCAGAAAGTGTCATTCCAACAACACGGTTAGATATTCCGTTAAGGTTAAGATCGGTATAAAATGCGTTTATAGCGCCGTTAACTCTGGTTAGAAGTGTATTGTGCGGATTTAGCTGCTGAGTATGTGTATCAAAACCTGAAATTGTTACTACATAGAGCCTTGTTTGCAAACCACCGTCAATAAGCCTTGCAACAATCTTAAGCTGGTCTGCCAATGAATTATTTGCCGGGTATGTTGCCATATTCTGCCCGTTGAGTGATGCATCTCTAACCCTTGTCGCATATTGCAGTGAATCAGCCGCAACTCTTCTAGCAAAATCAAGCTCGGGACCGGCAAGTGTTTTTACTTTTTCATAACCGTTATAGTTTGTACCCTGAACAAGCTGGTAGAACTGGTTTGGGTCCTGGAATGTGAGCGCCATATCGCCTGCCTGTGACATTAGCGAAAGTGAAGCGCTAACACCTATCTGAATAGCCATGGGGTCAGGCGGAAGTGTATTTGGATAATTTGGATATTCTTCCCTCAAATACCTGCCAAGCCAGCCGGTGGTGAAATACTGGTTTGAATTAGACGCTGTATGCCAGATATCTGTTGCCCTGAAATGAGAAAAATTAGGATTAGGATAGCCAACATTCTGTACAATTGCTATTTTATTATCTACAAAAAGATTTTTCAGATCAGACATTGCCGGATGCAAACCCATTGTAGTATTAGGCAAAGATAGCACCTGCCCGGATGGAATACCCAGGTTAGGTCTGCGGGTATAATACATGCTATCCTGGTATGGAATGATAGTATTCAATCCGTCATTACCGCCAAGCAGTTGAATTACAACAAGAACTTTATCAGTCTCAACAAAAGGGCTGCATATTTTTGAAAGCACTGAATTAAAACCAAGCGCTTTGATCGGAATAGAATTAAGGGATAATGCAGCACCGGCACCTGATACTGCCAAAGTTTTAATAAAATCTCTTCTTTTCATTTATTGAATCTCCCTTTAATTCTAATTGATCTGAAATTCTGCCAGGTTAACTATCGCTTTTAAATATTTCTTAATTCTTGAAGGAGCATCAGGGTCATTGATATACCAATTCTGGATCATAGTACCATCAAGCATAATTTCAAGAAGCACATTAAGCTGTCTTGGAGTAACCGAAAGCCTGACAAGGTGTTCAGTCATATCTTTTACAAGCTGTAGGGCATTGTTTGGAGCAGAGAAAGAATTAGCGAAGCTTAATGCATCAACCGAAAATCCGGTTGGCTGTCCGTTCTTCTGTAATCCTGTTACAATGCTTTCAGCAAATGCCGCTCTTATAGGCATAGATATTGTACTTAACCATTGTCTGTAGCCAACCCAGCCCTGAACGCTTGGCGGGTCTAGAATATACTGCCCTGCAGCGCTTGCCTGAGTGATAACGTAGTTAAGCCTTGCTGTTATAACGGAAGGATCAAAATTTATATTCAGCATTTTTACAGATCCAAGCATAAGGTCAAGCGGACTTTTGACAAGCGAACTAATAGTATTATCTGAATAAAACAACTTACTCTTAAGCAGAGTTTTCATCAGCGGTGCAATATCGTAATTATTGATTCTTAAAATATTTGCCATTTCATCAATTACCGGCTGCGCATAGCTAATATCGTCTTTCTGATGGATAAAAGTTTTATATAACTTTGTACAGATAAATTTTGCTGTAACAGGCTGGTTAAAAACAATATCAATTATATCATTATCATCAAAATTACCGGTTTGACCAAGAAATGTTTTACTACCATAATCGTGCCGGGAAGGAACTAAAACACTCCCCAGACCTGAGAGTATCCATCCTGTAAGCGATCTTGCGGCTTCGCGGATATCTGTTTCGGAATAGTTGCCTATACCCATTGTAAAGAGCTCAAGAAGTTCTCTTCCGTAATTTTCATTTGGGTTTCCAACTATATTATACCTTCCATCCAGATATATAAGCATTGCGGGATCGCGGGTGATAAGCTTAGCCATATTCTTTATATTACCAAGACAGTTATTCCTTAAAAGTTCATTTTGTATGAACATATACTGCGGTATAATAACAGTTCCCGCTTCTGAAACAAAATGATTATGCCAGAAGAGAGTCATTTTTTCCCTGATAGAAATGGGCTGCTCATACATAAGCCTTACCCACCACGTTTTGAGCTGTGATGTTCTTTGAGAGTTGAATGGAGAATTAAAGTCAGGCGCCTCTGTAACCCATGTACCGGGAGGTTCAGGCGGCGCATAAGACTGGAATAACAGATCAACTGCCTGGGTTGGCGTTAATGTTAGAACAGAATTTACGTGCGCTGTTGTTGCACCAAACATTGTCCTGTTAAGTAAATGTGTAACCATGAATTTATTCCATGGTTTGGTTGGTGTAGGTATATAAGGATCCAGTAAACCGGTTTTGGATGATTCCATACCTTTTTTAATTAAAATTTATGAATACCTTTTAATTGCGTACTTTACTTAAGATTCACTAAATATACTATAAAATGTTTAAACATTGAAACAATATATATAATTTTATGTAAAAACAGCAATTTTACTTCAAAACAAGCAACTTATTTTTCTAATCTGCATCATTAAAAGTCAGAACAGGAATCTTTACTTGATCAAAACCATTTTTCTTGAAGTCTGATAATTACCCGAAATTACCTTATAAAAATAAACACCGCTGGAATAATTTGCAGCATTCCAGTTTACACTATAATTTCCGGGCTGCATAAATTCATCTGCCAGCGTTTCAATTTCTTTTCCTGTGACATCAAAGATCTTTATTTTAACGTTTTCAGCTTTCGGAATTCCGAATTCAATTTTTGTTACAGGGTTGAATGGGTTTGGGTAATTCTGTTTTAAATAGAATTTATCGGGAATATTATTATTTGTATTTGTGATACCTGTTATTGGTAAAAACTTTATTCCCCAAACATACACTCTGCCAGAATCAACATTACCGGCAGCATCTGTTACAGTCAATCGCCAGTATCCGTTTTGATTTGTCTGTGGAAGTGATGAGAGCGGATTTACAGGTCTTACAAAAGATGAAAAAGGAGCATTTAATGTTCCAGAAAGGCTATCTGAAAGATCATCATATATTGTCATTATATCATTATTCGTGCTTCCCTGGGCTGAATGAAAATTAACTGAGGTACCATTTGGAGCACGAAGGTTTAATGTAAGGTCATTAACTGAGGTATGGTTCATTAAAACTAAACAGGCAATTCTGTTAGTACCCGTTGTACCGCTTACAAAAATTGAATCCCTTACTATTGAACCGTTAGGTATGAAAAATCTACCGTTGTTCAAAATAAAAGAATTATTAGCTAAACCCGGATCATTGTTAGAAAGTCTGATAATTGGCGGCTGGCTATATCCCGATGCTCCGCTCACGTTATTCAATCTTTCAAAATACACATTAGCTTTTGGATAAAATACATCAGTAAGATTTATATTATCTAAAGTGTTACCTTCAAAATTATAACTTATCTGACTGAAAAAACTACCGGGGTTATTAAGGTTATCCATACTTGTAAACATATATTGCTTTATCTGAGCCGAGTTTTTTACAACCTTGCATAACTTTACCCCATCTATAGAGCCATACATAGATTCACCAAACAGGCTCTTTCCAATAAAAACAGAATCGTTGGATAAATTAATATTACCGGGTGCGAGAAATCGGTTAGTATCTAAATTACCATTTACAAAAAGCGCTAATTCACCGGTTAAGCTGCGATATGTAGCTGCAATATGGGTCCACACCCTTGGCAGTATTGGCTTTGAGCTTTGGACTATCTTACTGCCTGAATTTAGAATTAACATTGGCGAATTTGAAGGGTTGCTGGATATTGCAAGTATATAACTGTAAGATGAAGTACCTTTACATATTATTGTTTGCGGTGAATTTCTGTAAGCATCTATATAGACCCATGCTTCAATTGTGCATAGGCTATCGAGATCAAAATTGCTGCCTGAACCATCAGGAGCAGAAAGCCAGCTTCCTCCGGGAAAGCGCATGTAGAAATTACTCTGGTTGCGGTAATTTGCGGGACTGAAAGTATTACCCGTAAAAAAAGCCCCATTATTGGCAGATAAATTATTAAGTACTCCAATTGCATCGTTACCATTTCCATCAAATAGCCAGGCTGCGCATAGCTGGCGAAAATAATTTGAACTGTTAAGTATACTTACACTACTGATATTTGCCAGATTTATTGGAATCCCTCTATCATTTGCAATTAATGCGGAAGATTTTTGTGTTTTATAAATTCTAAGGTCATCAAGCCTGCCTTTTAAACCGTTTGAGAAATTTCCCGGTATATAACTGTTGCCAACTCTTAGCGGATCAGCGCTATTGGATAGAGGAGCGATATTTGATATGAAGGTCTGTATAAGCGTACCATTAATATAAAACCTGATAGTATCACTAACCGTAAAAGCATCACGGAAAGATATTGAAAAGTGTGTCCAGGTGTTCAAAGCAAAACGGGTACCTGCTGTTTGTACAAAATTACTGTTACCACCATTCAGGTTTAATTGCAGCTTACCTGCATTTGTTGGATTAGAAGAAGCGCCTTGTATCATAACAGCATAACCATCACTGAAAGCTGAGTTAACAGTGCTTAAAATTGTTTTATTGGAACCAAGTGTATCCTGCAGGTAAACCCATGCTTCAATAGTAAAAGCGGAATCAAGATTAAGTTCAGGATTTGCAGGTGTTGATAGGTAATCATCAATTCCGTCAAAAGCAGCATATTGGTTATAGTAATATTGCGAGCTTACAAAAGAAGCTGAAAAAAATAATATTAATATTGCCAGTAGTTTTTTCAATATTACACCCCTTATTTAACCAAAATCATTTTTTTTGTGATCGTTATTTCATCTGTAACCAGCCTGTAAAAGTATGTGCCGCTTGGAAGGCTTTTGGCATTCCAGTTAACTTCATATGTTCCGGGTTTAAGTTTTTCGTTAACAAGCGCAGCAACTTCCCGTCCCAGCATATCATACACAGACAGGAATGTCTGCGCTACTAATGAACCACTTATATCAAATCTTATTTTTGTTGTTGGGTTGAAGGGGTTGGGGTAATTTTGACTTAATGAAAACTCCTTTGGAATTTCTGTGTTAACAGGAGTAATTCCTATAGCGCTGCGATTTCCAATGAAGAGGTCATCAATGTTAACCCACAGCCCTGAAGATTGGTTGACAACCATATAATAGCGCCATGCAATATATATTCTTTGACCTGCAAACTGGCTTAGGTTGTATTTAAATTCACGCCAGGTATTGTTGTTTAATGGTATACCGGCTGAATCATTGCTTTTAATTGTTGCAAGCTTTAGCAGAGAGGTGGCAGGATTTTGAGCTGAACAAACATGAATTTGAACGGAATCAGGATATGCTGCAATTAAAGGAGTGCTGCCAAGCAAACACCAGAAGTTAAGGCTATCGCCGGTTTGAATTCTAAGGCTATCTGTCCACACCCAGTCATCATTCAGATTATTGTTCCCAAGACCTGCAAGCCAGAATATGAAAAGAGATTTATTGCCGCTGTGCGCGCGTGGTTTGAAAATTGTAGTATCGCCGCCAAAGTGCTGATTGGTATCATTAACAGCCCAGCCCAATACCGGATTATTCTGGTCAACATCCAGTTTTTTCCATCCGGCTGGGATACTATCAGGATAAACCAAAGGGATAGTTTCAAAATTTGACTGAAATAATATTCTTTGCGAAAATATTTCAGTTGATAAAAACACCAAAAAGAAAAGCAGTAATACTCTTTTCATTAAAAGTTATAATTTTGATTTGAATTAGCTGAAATAAAGAAATTTTGTTTTAAAAAGCAAGTTTAAAGTTAGGGTTTTATAAGGGGTAACGTGAAAAAACGAGAGAATTTGCTATATTCATAAAAAAGGAGAGTCTATTTTACAGGACTCTCCTTATATATTTTTATATACTAAACCTTTAAAATTCTATTCCGCCAGATAAGATTACTTTGGGATTTACATTGAATCAAAAATCTTCATCATCTTCTTCAACATTATCAAGATCCTCAATAATTATAATTTCATCATCTTTGAGCAGCTTTTCAATATCAGCTTCTTCTTTATACGCTTCATCTTCATGATCTTCGGGTTTATCAAGCAGTTCAGGACTGCAAACGGGGCACTCGCTGCACTCAATATAATCAGGTATGCCGCCTTCAAATTTCTTTGCTATATCGCCATCAAATTCATGAATAATGCCGCAACTGCATTCGGTTTTAATTTTAGCCATACGCAAAAATACTAATTTACTACAATAAAATAAATGAAGAGTTAACCCCACTTCTGAGTGTTAGTAATATTAACAAAACAAGGGAGTAAAACTCCCTTGTCAATTAAAACCTAACAATATTTTAACAAATCATTTTATCAAAACCATTTTTTTGACATCGGTGAATTGTGGTGTAACCAAAGAGTAAAAATAAATACCTGATGGCAGGTCTTCACCGGTAAAAGCAGCTTCATAATTGCCCGGTTTCATTTCCTCATTTACCAATATGTCAACCTCTCTTCCAAGAACGTCAAATACTTTTAACTTTACAAAACCCATTTCTGAAATACCGAATTTTATTGTTGTTGTGGGATTAAACGGATTTGGATAATTTTGGCTTAATGAAAATTGCTGCGGAATATTTCCTGTGTTCGTAATACCCGTAAAGTAATCATACTGAATTTCTATACACCAGGCTCTTAACAAGCCGGTATCACCTCCGCCTCCATCTTTGATCCTCAGAATCCATGCACCATTTGGGTTGAGACCATTAAATACACTTAGGGGTCTATCAGGTCTGTAAGTTCCGGTAAAAGGAGCGGTACCACTGCTGATTGGAATCAAAGCCGAATCATTCAAATTTGTTCCAATGAAATTATCTCCGCTGCCACCACGGTTAGTAATTATAGAATCCAGAACTGTAAGATGTTTTATTGCAAATTCCAGATCAGAATCCCATGTATGCAAAACTGTATCAATTTTAACATTTACGTCCAAGACAGATATTGCAAATGGTATATTAACGAAAATTGTATCATACGAAGTAGAATTATCTAAAGTTGGAATGTTCAATCTGTTTCTGCAAATACGGATACTTCCTGACTGTAAGGGAGGTGTAAAAACCTGTACATTAATTTTAACAGTATCATTTGCTCTATCTATATCATTAGATAAAGATGATATATATTTCAGCTCGTAAGTTCCAGGTACTGTTGGTGTCCAAAAATTGCTTAATGTATCTGCTTTTCCGGATACCAAACTAATATTAGCAGTATTAACCTGGGTAGAGTTAACAAACCATTTTACAGGAACATTAGATTCTGCAACGGTGCTATTGTTGAAAATCCTGGTCTTAATATTATAAGTATTGTTTGTAAGAAATTGATTTGGCAGGCTTACAAAAGGACCTGAAACGAAATCATGTCTGGTAATCGAAGTATATTTTATAGTGGTAATATCTGTACTTGAACCTGTTTCATTGCTAAAGCCGGTAACGTATATATTTCCAAGGTTATCGGTTATTATAGAATTTGCAGCATCATTTCCGTCTGCAGAGCCGTCATAATATCTCGTCCAATTCATTACACCCGATGAATCATACTTCATTGATACATATTGTTCTGTATTTGAGTAACCTATACTCCTACCTGCAATGTAAAGATTCCCGATATTATCAATTGAAATAGAAGTAGGCCAGTCATAAGAATTCCCAAGTCCGTTAAATCTTTGTACCCACAACTGGCTGCCGGAATTTGAGTATTTCACTGTTGCAATATCAGACTGTGAGCCTGTACCGAAACTGGCGCCTGTAACATAAACGCTGCCTGCATTATCGGTTTTGATCATATATGCCTGGTCAATTGAATTGGCAGGACCGTTATAAGTATTAACCCATTCCTGCACCCCGGATGGAGAATATTTTAAAGTTAGGTAATTGCTGGAAACCATAGTATAGCCTGTAATGAAAATATTACCTGAGTTATCCAGAGCTAAACCAGTTGAATAGACGGTTGTAGAATAATTTCTCACCCACTGGCGTGTACCACTTGTGCTGTATTTTAATAATGTAAACATATTTCCGGTTTTTCCACTAACGTAAACATTTGCAGCAGCATCTATTGCAATTCCCGATGCTTCATCCTGTGTGCTATCATACCTATCAAGCCACTGGAGCATACCAATTGAATTATATTTTATAATTGCGATATCGTATGATGTACCGCTGCCAATACTGGTGCCTGCAGTGTAAACGTTACCTATATTATCAATTGCAATGCCAACAGGGAAATCAGTACCTGAGCCGAAACCCCCTCCATAGTATCTGACAGCCCACTGCTGAACACCCGCTGAATTATATTTTATAGTCATAAAATCAGAGTTTGAAAGTAAACTATCACTTGTACCAGAAACATAAATATTTCCTGAGTTATCTATAATAATAAATCTGCCAACATCATCACGGTTAGTTGAACCATTGAAGTATGTTGTCCAAAGTACCTGGCCAAGTGGGGAATATTTAATTGTAACAATATCTTTGCCTGTTCCGGGATTTGTAACATGTCCTGTAACAATGATATTACCTGATGCATCAATAACCATAGCATTGCCGGCATCAGAACTATTTCCTGAGCCATTCAATTTTTTTACCCACTCTTCACTTACCTGGGCATAGCAATTGTATATTGCCAGTATCGAAATAAAAATTGAAAGTAAAAGTTTCATAACAGTTTCCTTATTGTAATTGTGAAAAAATTCTAAACAAGTTACATTTGATTTCTTGTGTAAAAATAATAATAAATTACTTTAAAAGTACATTAGTTTGGATTATTCATAAGAAATATAGTGAATTTAATCAAAAAAAGGGGGCAAGCCCCCTTTAAGAAATATCAAAATGCTAAACTTACTTCCATGTTCTCATCTTAACATCGCCGTAAGGATAATCTACCTTGAAATCAAGATAGCTTTGCCCAAGGCTGACAGTTTCCATGGTGAGCTTGAAATATTCGTTCTGCTTTGGTCTTCTTATTTCAACACGCTTTGCGTACTGACTGGAACCGCTGGATACAAAATTTGAGAATTCAAATGAAATTAGAGTTATTCCTTTACTGCTTAGGTATACATATTTAGTAACTGTGTATGAATCCTTATCAACCCAATACTTCCTTGTTATAGTACCTCGTTTTAATGCGAGGACGTACAGATTTCCTTCCTCTGTCATTGAAAGCTCATCTTTTTTTCCTTTTGAAATTCTTGCCGTACCTGAAAATGAATTCAGCATATCATCAAACGTGCAGCGTATTTTTGTCAGCGTTCCTATATTAAGTATTGAAGATGAACCCGTTGTTACAATATCATTTAGGTCATCAAAGAATGTAAATCTATCACGGTTGAAGTGGGCAATAGCAACATCAATTCCTAATGGACCCTCTATCTTGAACCATAGGTCATCTTTTTTCTTAACGTGAATTTCAATATCGCCTGTTTCATCAACTTTCGGAGTTTTTATTTTTATTTCGCCTGTGGAAATAATGTTATCAATTTCCGCCGCGCGGGTGTTAACTTCTTTAATAATTCTTGATACCTCAATTTTAACCGGGTCGGTTTCAACTGTAAGGGTTGAATCTTCTGTTACCGCTACGGTATCTTCAGTAGATATGGTAGTATCCTGAGAATACGTTTTTACAGTGAAGAATACAATAAATAGCGCAATTACGCATGAAAGTCTTTTCATAAATTTTTTTCTATATAACTAATGATATTTAATTGTTAAATTAGCTAATATTTAGCAGGAAATCATCACTTTAATCGAGTAGATTTCCGTGATTTTATAACAGAATTAACACTGAAAGGCATAAGTTTCAATGAAAACCAGAATTGAAAAGGATTCACTTGGTGAAATCGAGATCCCTCACAGCGCATATTACGGAGTACAGACACAAAGAGCGGTTTTAAACTTTCCCGTAAGCGGATGGAAAGCGCATCCGGTTATGGTTGAAGCGTTTGTTTACATAAAAAAAGCCGCAGCAATTACAAATGCAGAGCTTGGCCTTCTGAATAAAAAAATTGCAGGCGCAATTGTAAAAGCAGCCGATGAAATATTAAGTGGTAAACATAGAGATCATTTTGTTGTAGATGTTTACCAGGCAGGCGCCGGTACTTCACATAACATGAACACAAATGAAGTGCTTGCCAACCGCGGAATTGAATTACTTGGCGGTAAGCGTGGTGACTATAAGCTGATAAACCCGAATGACCACGTCAATATGGCGCAATCAACCAATGATACTTTCCCAACTGCAATGCGTATTGCATCACTCATGATGGTGCAAAGACTGCTTCCAGTTATAAAGCATTTCCAGCGGACACTGGATAAGAAAGCAAAACAATTTTCAAAAGTAATAAAATCCGGCAGAACGCATTTGCAGGATGCATCACCCATAACGCTTGGACAGGAATTTGAAGGATATGCCGAAATAGTTAGAAAGCATTATGACCTGATAAATATAACTCAGAAACATCTTTCAGAGCTTGGCATTGGCGGTACTGCAGTTGGCACGGGACTTAACACTCACGTAAGATACAGAACGTTAATGGCAAAGAACCTTTCAAAAGTATCAGGACTAAAATTAAAACCAACACGCAATTATTTTGAAGCAATGCAGAGCATGCAGCCATTTATGGAAATATCATCGGCAATAAATAATTTTGCAATTGATATGACGAAGATCACCAATGACCTAAGATTACTTGCATCGGGACCGACAACAGGCTTTGCAGAAATTATCATGCCTGCTGTTCAGCCGGGCTCATCAATTATGCCGGGTAAGGTAAATCCTTCAATGGCTGAGATGATGAACCAGGTGTTATACCAGGTAATGGGAAATAATCATACTGTAATGATGTGCTCACAGGCGGGTCAATTGGAATTAAATGTAATGATGCCCGTTATGATATTCAACATTGTATGGATGATGGAGATATTAAAGAATGCATTAAAGTTATTTGATGATAAATGTGTTGCGGGTCTTATTGCTGATGAAAAGAAATGCAGAGATTATGCTGAAAAATCTATCAGCATTGTAACAGCGCTCAATCCGATAATTGGTTATGCAAGGGCTGCGGAGATTGCCAAAGAAGCTGTTAAGACACACCGCTCAATTATGGATGTGATAAGATCGAAGAACATTATGCCTGAGAAGGAACTGAATAAAGCGCTTGACCTGATGAAGCTTACGAAGCCGGGGTTGTAGATAGAAACGCAGAGTCCTTCTGAAAGCGAAGAGACTCTGCTGATACGAAAAATCTGTTTCCCAAACTCCAGTTTGGGAAACAAAATGCAATTGTTAAGTAAACAACAATAGAGATTCCCGCCTGCGCGGGAATGATTTATAATGAATCCGACACGCGCTGAAATAGATTTTGCGAAGCTTGCATACAACGTTGAACAGATAAGGCGCCATATACATGGCGAGTATCCAAAACGTAAGGTAAAGATATGCGGTGTTGTTAAGGCAAATGCATATGGACACGGTATTGAAGAGGTAAGCAAAAAGCTTGTTGATCTGGGTATTGATTTCCTGGGTGTAGCAAACTATGATGAAGCCATTAGGCTAAGGAAACTTATTCCAAACACACCGATACTTGTTTTCGGTACGCTTATACATTCAAAGCTTGAACCGGCAAAGTATGTATCAATTCTGCACAAACATAACCTTACTGCAACCGTTGCATCATATGATACGGCGAAATTCCTGAATGATTACAGCAGGAAGTTCAAAAGCCGCTTTAAAATACATATTGAAGTGGATACAGGAATGCGTCGTATAGGGCTGGATTACAAAGGCGCATATAAGACAATACTTCAGATAGCCTCGTTAAAGAATCTTGAGCTTGAAGGAATATTTACGCATTTTGCATCATCTGAAGAGAAGAATAAATCATTTTCCAAGCTTCAGTTAAAAAGGTTCAATAAATTATTAAGTGAACTTAAAAAAGCGGGGGTTGAGTTCCCGATAGTACACTCAGCAAACAGCGGCGCTGTGCTGGACTTAAAGGAATCATACTTCAACATGGTAAGACCCGGTCTGTTACTTTACGGTTATTACCCTGGAAGCGGAGTGCGGAATAAGATAAAACTTAAACCGATAATGAACCTGAAGTCGAAGGTAACATTCATCAAGAAGATAGAAACAGGTGAGAGCGTATCATACGGCAGGAAATATTTCGCAAAGCAAAGTGAATTTATCGGGTCAATACCAATAGGCTACGGCGATGGTTATCAAAGGCTATTGACTAACAAGGCAAGAGTGCTGATAAATAAAAATCTTTACCG
>JANPBV010000044.1:0-2660 GCA_031430615.1 Ignavibacteria bacterium
ATGAAAATAGATATCATACAAATTCATGCGCTTCTTGACAAAAAGGAGTTCAATAAATTCGGTGATTTTATCCGTTCACCTTATTTTAATACAGAGCCACGGTTTATAAAGTTGTATGAGTTAATTAAATTTGAGGGTGCACAACTAACCCGCGAAGTTCTATCAAAAAAAATATTTGGCGAAAATAGTTCTATAAATGATATAAGATTCAGAAAACTTGTTTCAGAGTTTATGAAGCTGTTTGAAAGATTTCTGGCTGAAATGGAATTTTCAGCAGACCCACTGAGTCAAAAATTCATGGTTCTTGAAAAACTTAAGAAAATGAATTTAAGAAAGGAATTCCTTAAGCAGGCGGATGATATTATAGAATATATTGAGAATGAAACCGTAAAAGATGAGCTTTATTATAAGAATATGACTGACGTATATGCTAAGAAGTATTCAGTTGAGGAGGTTAATTTTAAGGATTATAAGAAAGATATAAGTTTTATTCTTAATGAATATACCGATAAATATTTTGCAGCTATGAAGATATTTTTGTTCCAACGATTTGCAACTCTTGAGTATTCATTTGATATTAATACTTCAGAACACAAAACATTTTACAATGAGGTATTAAATTATATAGAGTTAAATTGTGAGAAAATTAAACTAAAAGATCCTGAGATTTATTTGAGGTATTTAGCATTAAAGCTTGAATTTGACAGCTTTGATCATGAAATATATAAAGAATATGTTGAAATAATGACAGGAGTTCATAGCAAAATAAAAATCAATGAGTATTTGTTTTACTTAATGCTTATGAATGTACTTTCTAAACTAATAAATAGCGGTAAACATGAATATAATATCAATGTGATAGATATTACAAAAAAAATGGATATTAAGGGTTTATTTAATAAACAGCCAATCCATTACCAAAATTTAAAGATAATTACAGAAAGCGCAATAGTTTCTAAAGAATATGACTGGGCTCTTCAATTTTTGGAGAAACATATAGAGTGTATCTCACAATTAAATAAAGAAAGTGTATTCTATTTAATGGTTGCAAAACTTTATTTTTTTAAGAATGATTTTATTGCAACAAGAAAATCCATAAGTAAAGTTTCTATGGATGATTATTTTCATTACATTGAGGCAAAACTTATTGAATGCAGAGTTGAATTTGAATTAGAAAATTATTTATCAGCAATTGATACCATTAATACAGCTAAAAAGTTCTTAAAATCGCACAAAGAAATTGGAAAGGAATTCAGAAACGCATATACTATTTTTCTAAATAGCCTGCTTAAGCTTATAAAATATCATGAAGTATATGATAAGGATAAATTTTTGTTTGAATTAGAAATGCTTGAAAAAAATATATTAGCCGATGATAATCAAATTTATGCTCAGAACTGGTTAATTGAGAAGATTAAGGAAATAAAAAAAGGCAGGTCATAGACCTGCCTTTTTGTTAATCAATTGATTTAGCTTAGTTCCCAATTGGAGGAATTTTGGGTCCTCCATTACCATCGGTCTGGCCGGTTGTATCATCCGGGCAGAAATTTGCTTTATCATCAAAGCATTTTAAGGTTGTGTTATCATCTGATGAAAAAATGTTTAAAAATGTTGCTGTAACTAAAGCAATTACTGCGAAAGCTGTTAAAAAAATGTGTTTGGTTTTCATGTTTGTACCCTTTCATTGGTATTTTAATTTTTTATCCAAAGAATGATTGGTCAAGCAGTAACCATATATCTTAGGATTATTAAAAATAGACTTTTTTTAGGAAATAGATACATAAAAAACCCCTGAAATGAATCAGGGGTAATTAAATAATACGTCAACCTATTCTAGGACGTTACATATTAGTTTCCTATTGGTGGATAAATAGGCGTCCCGTTTCCATCACCATTTCCGCCTTGACCGGTTGTATCATCCGGGCAGTAGTATGAACTGTTATCATAACATTTTAAGGTATTGTCTTTTTCTGAAGAGAAAATGTTTGAAAATGTTGCAGTAACTAAAGCAAGTACTGCGAAAGCTGTTAAAAAGATGTGTTTGGTTTTCATGTTTGTACCCTTTCATTGGTATTTTAATTTTTTTTATCCGGGTGGCGGAGGCTTTAGCCGGCTTTCAAAGCCCTCACCAAACGAACTATACAAACATATTTTCGTATCTGACAGAAAAATTCAGGAAAGGAGATATTGTGTGATATTTACTGTAAAATGCCCAAATTCTTGCGAATTATGAATAAAAAGAAAACCTGTCAGGTTTAGAAACTAATGGCTATAAATGTATAATCCCTACGGGATTACAAACACTGTTTGTGATGTTTTATGAGAATCTCAAATATTTGTAGACATATTAAGTGTTACAAAGAAATTTTGATTATTCACCGGAATAATGAAAGTTTTCAAACATCCTGGCAGGCATTTAGCTTGATGCCGTAGGCATCAAACATTTATAGAGTTGGTGCTAAAACGAAAAACGACTCCTTTAGGAGTCGAACATTAAAAATATAATATTTGAATTATTCAGATGTTGTAAGCGGTCGAGTGCGTTTCTAAATATCACTTTTAATAAATCCCAGACAAGTCCCGCTAAAGACGGGATGTTCCAAATGTCTGTGCTACTATTACTTTTCTGCTAAAATTGATTTTATTTTCTCAAGGGTTTT
>JANPBV010000045.1:0-1809 GCA_031430615.1 Ignavibacteria bacterium
GGATAAACCTCATCACCGCCAAACACAAGAACATTACCACGCTTTGTATCGTAAGTATTAGTACCATCAGAGAGTTTTAAATCAGGCTTAGATGCGTAATAAGCCACTGAATAGCTTGAATTCCACCCGTCACCTGTATCAGCAATAAAATCCAGCCACAATTCTTTTCGCTTTGAATCTTCACCCGGCTCAACCTTACCGTTAACAATTTTATGCTTCCTTGTGTAATTGTAAAACTCTTTTTCGCTCGATGCAAGCGCAAGCATTAACCTGCGGTCTGATTGTTCACCAATAAGCGAAGATACAACCGACTTAAAAGCAGTGCCTGCTACCTGCTTTAGGTTAAACCAGCTTACCATTGGTAAAAGTTTTATGTTATTTAGTTTCTTAAACATTAATACTCATTCCCAAATGTACTTGGTTTCATTTCTTTAATAAAAAATATCCCATCATTGTTATTGCTCCAATTTCCTTCCATTTCCTTATTACCTAAAGGGCGGATGATAAATTTTTGTTTCAGCCAATCAGGATTTTTCCCTTCTCTCAAATCAATAAACGAAAAATCACGATCTAATTTTTCAAGAATATTTTCCAGGCTGCCATCAGATGGTTTATTTATATCTGTATAATCACTATTAGATATATTTCTGTAGCCGCCTTTGAAACCGGTAAATACTATAGAATACATTTTGCTGCCAAAAGCATTATATATAATATCGCCCATAGTTATGGTTTTTTTATACAGGTTGTTTATAAATGAAGAATCATTATCTTTTACTAAAAGGCTGCTAAGATTTCTGCTATTATGAAAACTCGCCGCCCAAACAATAACTTTCCTATCTTTATATTTATTATTTATAAGCCATACAAGATTTTTACCCATCTGAATATCTCTGGCATTGATCAAGTCCGGGTCAGTATATTCAGCACCTGAATATTTCATTGCAAGATATCCATTGTAATTTATTTTTATCCCGTCAATTACCAATTTCCAGTATTCATATTTACTGTCTTTCTTTGAAAGACTATCCAGATTTGAGACCACTTTATCAAGCAAATTGTTATTATAAGTTCTATCTTTGCCGGTCTTTATCTCTTCATCCAGGCATGCAATTTTAACAAATAAATTCTTTTCAGACTGGGTTAAAAAAACCAGATCATTTTTGAAGAATTCATCTATCAGTAAGTGACAGCTTTGGTACCTTGTCAATTGCGAATCAAATCCTGAGAGTTCTAAAGGTTTCGATGTTCCTAAAGTACTTTGTAAATAATTTATAAGCTCTTCGCATTCATTTGAATTAACCCACATAGGGAACACTGCTTTTCTTACTTCTTCGGCATATTTTCCACTGCGCCTTATCTCATCCCAAGCGTAAGTACAATCAAATAGTCCACTCTCAAAAGCGAGTACATCAAAGCCTGCTTCCTTATGCAGAAATTTAATTAATCTTGATTTAGCCAGAAATGTTGAGCCATCTCCGTGAGTCTGCTCACCAAGCATTATTACTTTAACCGAATCTCTTTCAATTATCTTTTTTAGAAACTGAAGATCTGAGTAATCTTCATCTTTGGGGTCAATTGAATTTATTTTAATTGCTGTATTTTTAAGGGATTCTGTCTTTTCTTTAACTTCTTTGTTACCGCAGGATAATTGCAGAAATGCAAATAATATGATTAATACTGAAACAAGTTTGGCACAGTACATTTTAATATTATTTATTTTTTTCTGATAATCATCATGAATTCAGACCCTGAGCCTTCATGATGCTGATAGAAGAACTCATCAACTAATGCGCGTGCTATAAAGAC
>JANPBV010000046.1:0-1947 GCA_031430615.1 Ignavibacteria bacterium
AAATGATTGTTGGGTCCAGTTAGTTCCGCCATTGGTAGTACCATTAATAGCTCCTTCACAGCCCGAAACCCATCCGGTTTGATCGTTAGAAAAATAAACAGAATATAAACCGCACAGAGATTGGTTATAAAACATTGTCCATACAGCTCCGCCATTGGTTGTTTTGTAAACTCTGCTGTCAAGACCTGCTGTATATCCAGTGGAAGAATTAATAAATTGAATAGATCTAAGAGTAGTTGTTGTATTGCTTGTTTGCTGAACCCAGCTGACACCACCGTCTGTGGATTTCAAAATTGAACCCACAGCTCCCACACTCCAGCCGGTAGAAACATTTATAAATTGTAATCCATATTGTTTGTAATTTGTAAAAAAGGGTGTATGGCTCCAGTTTACTCCTCCATTTACCGTCTTAAGTAAAGGAGAGCCTCCTTGGTAGTATGCACCTACTCCGAAGCCAGTTTGCTCATTCAGAAAATATATTGAATGTACACCATAATAAATATTAGTCAACTGTGATACCCAATTGATTCCCCCATTAGTTGTTTTGTATATTTGACCTTGTGTTTGTGGAAAATCTGAAGCACCAACATATCCAGTGAGTTCATTTAGAAAAAATACTGACTTACATGAAAGAGTATTAGACTGAAATCCATTAAGTACGACCCAATTCAAACCACTGCTAGTAGTTTTGATAACTTTTCCATAAAGGCCAACAGAATCTCCAACAGCATAGCCTACATTAACATTTACAAATGAAGAGCCATATAGATTAAAGTTTACACCAGAGTTCTGCTGAAACCAACCCTGTGAATGAGTAATGAGTATTGAAGAATGAATAATGATCAATATAAAAATTAGTTTTCTCATTTTATTAAAACCGCCTTTCTGGTTTCGGTGAATTGCCCGACTGACAAAGTATAATAGTATATACCACTCGGGTAATTTGAAGCATCCCAATCAACTTCATAAGTTCCGGGTGAAAGTTCCTCATTCACAAGTATTGAGATTTCTCTTCCTAATATATCATACACAGACAGGCCTACAGGTCTCACAAATGTCTGTGCTACTGATGAACCAGGGGGAATTTCGAATTTAATTTTTGTTGAAGGGTTGAAGGGGTTAGGATAATTTTGAGAAAGAGAAAATTGTTTCGGGATTTCGTTTGAAATTGGTTGAACGCCTACAAACTCGCTAAGTAGTCTTCTGTAAACACTGCTATCAGTTCCGGCAAATATATAATTATCTAATATGCATAAAGCACGAACGTTTAGATTACCAAGACCTTCATTTCTCTGTGTCCAGTTCGCTCCATTATTATTGGATACGTAAACACCACCTGTTCCTGCAAAGACATTATTCACATTTACTGCTAATGAATTAACAATTACACAAAACAAAGAATTAGTCCATGTTGTGCCATTATCTGTTGATTTAAGTAAACTAAAAGCACAAGGATGAGGAGGATAAAAAACAGTTCCGGCAAATAAATTATTTCCGTTTACCGCCAATGAAAGAACACTATTACTATTTAAGGAGATTTGAGTCCAGCTTATGCCGTTGTTTGCAGATAAATATAAACCATATATTGAAGTCCCGGCAAATACATTATTTCCGCTTACTGCGAGTGAAAGAACAGTTCTATTATTTAAAGGTGTTTGTGTCCAGTTTATACCATTGTTCGTAGATAAATAGACACCATTAACATCTGTACCGGCAAAGATATTATTTCCGTTTACGGCTAATGAACGAACTGTTTGATTATTTAAAGAAGTTTGAGTCCAGCTTGTGCCGTTATTGGTAGATAAATAGACACCATTAACATTTGTACCTGCAAAGATATTATTTCCGTTTACTGCTAATGGCCTGACGGTTTGATTGTTTAAAGAAGTTTGAACCCAGCTTGACCCATTGTTTGTAGATAAGAATACACCATAACCGGTTCCAGCA
>JANPBV010000047.1:0-5091 GCA_031430615.1 Ignavibacteria bacterium
AGTTTCAAAATTTAATATATTTAACCTTGAAAATAACGTAAAAATGCTTAATTTTGTATATATGTAAAGCCAAATAAGTTAATTTCATTCATTTTTAAAGAATTAAGTGAAGAATACTAAGTTACTATTACTCGTTTCAATTATTGCGATATTTGTAATTAACTTATTTTCAGGTTCAATAAACTCCTACTACTATCAAATAATTATTTACTGCGGTATTAATATTGTTCTAGCAACAAGCCTGAACCTTATAAACGGTTACACCGGACAGTTCTCACTTGGTCATGCAGGATTTATGGCAATTGGCGCTTATGTATCTGCAGCACTCAGCACATATTTCGCTCCGACATTACTTTCTGTTTTAGGTGATGGAGTAATTGGTAGAGCTGTTTGGTTCATAGCAGTACTCATAATAGGCGGTACAGGTGCGGCTATTGTCGGCATTATTGTTGGCGTACCATCATTAAGGTTAAAAGGTGATTACTTAGCAATTACAACTCTGGGATTTAGTGAAATAATAAGAGTTGTAATTCAAAACCTGAATGTAATAGGAGCTTCACAGGGATTCAGAGGTGTTTATGTATATTCAAATGGCGTTAGAAGTCTGGAGATGGTACCGGAGCTTAACAATGTTGCGTATAAATTTTATGATATCCCCAAATACACCGATTTCTTTTGGGCTTTCCTGGTTGTAGCTGAATTGTTTTTGGCATAACTAACTTGATGAAATCAACATACGGACGCGGATTTATAGCTGTTAAAGATGATGAAATTGTAGCCGAAGCGATGGGTATTAATACCACAAAATTTAAAGTTACCGCATTTATTATCGGCGCATTTTTCGCAGGTGTTGCCGGCGGGTTATATTCACACTTCCTGCAGTACATCAACCCCGAAGATTTTAATTTCCTCCGCTCTGTAGAAATTGTCGCAATGGTTATTCTGGGCGGAATGGGAAGTACATTAGGTGTTGTTATAGCCGCAATAGTATTAACCATACTACCGGAATTGCTGAGAGATGTTCAGCAATATAGAATGATAATCTACGCCTTGCTTCTAATTGTAATGATGTTACTCAGGCCACAGGGACTTTTTGGCATAAAGCTTGAGCGTAAGAAGAAGAAAATTTCTCCTGAGGAGCCGCCTGATGCGGTTATTAAAGATTAATAAAAAATAATAATTGGATATTCTAACATTAAATAAGTGTACCATTAAATTCGGCGGATTGACCGCAGTTGATTCACTTGACGCGGTTGTCAGACCAAATGAGCTTGTTGGTTTAATCGGTCCCAACGGCGCAGGTAAAACTACTGTCTTTAATATCATAACAGGTGTATATGACCCGACTGATGGTGATGTTCTTTTCCACGGAGAAAGTATTGTTAAGTATAAGCCCTTCCAGGTAACGCATAAAGGAATCGCGAGAACATTTCAGAATATCAGACTTTGCGCAAGTTTATCAGTTAAAGATAATGTCAGGATATCATATAATAAAAGCTGTAAAGCAAAACTTTTCAGGTCTGTAGTTCAAATAGGTAAATACCACAAAGAAGAAAAAGAAATTGATGACGAGATACACGGACTATTAGAAATGTTTGACCTTCATGTAGATGCTGACGAATACGCTAAAAACCTGCCGTATGGTGACCAGAGAAAGCTTGAAATTGTAAGAGCGCTTGCTACTAAGCCAAAGCTTTTACTTCTTGATGAACCGGCAGCAGGTATGAATCCATCTGAGAAAAAAGATCTTATGAAGTTAATTCAGAACGTGAAGGATAAGTTTGGTATATCTATATTACTTGTAGAGCATGATATGAACGTAGTTATGGGTATTTGCGAGAGGATATATGTGATAGATTATGGCAAAAAGATAGCCGAAGGCAAACCCGAAGAAATACAAAAGGATCCGAAGGTAATTGAAGCGTACCTGGGTGAACCAGCGAAGAAAGTTTGAAGCGCTTATGATTGAAGCAGACGAATTGGTTGCAATATTTACAAGCAGTGGAAAAACTGCTAAAATAAATAATCCGAAAACGACAATTCGCAATCCGAAATCCAGATAAATGTTAAAAGTAGAAAACCTGCAGGTAAATTACGGAGTAATAAATGCGATCAAGGGAATATCAATTAATGTTCCTGAAAAGAGCATTATTACTTTAATTGGGGCTAATGGAGCGGGAAAGACTACAACTTTACGCGCAATTTCAAGCATTGTAAAAGCTGTTGAAGGAAGTAAAGTTATATACGATGGTAAAGATATAACTAACCTGCCTGCTCATAAAATTGTTGAAATGGGTTTATGCCAGGTACCTGAAGGCAGGCTTATTTTTGCCAACCTCTCTGTAAAAGAAAACCTTGATATGGGCGCATACTTAAGAAAAGATAAGCAGAATTTCAGTAAAGACCTGGATTTTATCTTTACAATTTTCCCAAGGCTAAAAGAAAGGATTAAACAGCCCGGCGGAACACTCTCAGGCGGCGAGCAGCAGATGCTTGCAATATCCCGGGCGCTAATGTCAAAACCAAAAATGCTATTGCTTGATGAACCGTCACTTGGTATAGCTCCACTGTTAACAAAAACAATATTCGAAAAGATAGTTGAAATTAACAAAACGCTTGGCGTCACAATATTACTTGTTGAGCAGAACGCAAATCTTGCTCTATCTGTAGCAGATTATGGCTATGTGCTTGAAACAGGCAGTATAATTTTAGAAGGTCCTGCAAGTGAGTTGGCAACAAATGCCGAGGTGAGAAAGGCTTATCTTGGAGAAACCTGATTTGGATTGCGGAATTCGGATTGTCGATTTCGGAATAAAAATCAAAAGAGTTAATATTTTTTACAATTAAGACTTAGATCAATCAAAAGAAAATAACTTTAGTTTATGACGTCGCAAGAACTAAAAGACAAATGTAAAAAGTTTGCTTTAAGAATTTTCAAGTTAACCGATTCTTTACCTAATTCCAAAGCTGCGAATGTTATTGCAAATCAAATTTTACGTTCCTCTACATCAGTCGGAGCAAATTATAGAGCAGCTTGCCGGGCAAGGTCAAAAGCAGATTTTATTTCTAAAATTACAATAGTTGAAGAAGAAGCTGATGAAACATTATTCTGGTTAGAACTGATACATGAATCAGGGATGATAAAATACGAAAGATTAAAATCTTTAATGAAAGATGCAGATGAATTAGTTGCAATCTTTACAAGCAGCGGCAAAACAGCTAAATATAATAATCCGAAATCGACAACCCGCAATCCGAAATCTAAATAAACTTTTCATTAAATAATACAGTTGCAAAAATTAAAAAAATAATATCATGAAATTCGCAGACGGAATATCCAGACTGGGAACAGAAACAGCATTTGAGGTCCTTGCAAAAGCTAAAGCATTAGAAGCAGAAGGAAAAAGCATTATACACTTACAAATTGGTGAACCTGACTTCCCTACACCTAAAAACATATGTGACGCAGCGGTAAGATCAATACAAGCCGGTGATACCCATTACACGGGTGCTGCGGGAACACCTGAATTAAGAAAAGTTATCGCTGAATATGTAAGCAGAACACGTGGTGTTGAATTCACCGCTGATAATGTTGTTATGACACCTGGCGCAAAACCGATAATGTTCTTTGTTATCCTTGCTTTATTACAGGCAGGCGATGAAGCAATGTATCCAAACCCGGGCTTCCCTATTTATGAATCAATGATAAACTTTACAGGGGCTAAGGCTGTCCCTATTCCTTTAACGCAGGAAAATAATTTCAACATTGATCTTAAAGAATTCGAAAAAAATGTAACTGATAAGACCAGGCTTGTTATTATTAATACTCCCGGTAACCCAACCGGTAAAACAATACCAAGGAAAGTAATTGAGGCAATTGCTGAAATATTGAAGAACCGCGATTGCATGGTACTATCTGATGAAATTTATTCAAGGATATGTTACGATGGCGCGGAATCTTTTTCAATTACAAAGTTACCGGGATATAAAGACAGGACAATTATACTTGACGGCTTTTCAAAAACATATGCTATGACAGGGTGGAGAGCAGGTTATGGTATAATGAATACAGAGCTGGCTCCGGTAATTACAAAACTGATGGTTAACAGTAATTCCTGCAACAATGCTTTTGTACAAAAAGGCTGCATTGAAGCATTAACAGGCCCGCAGGATGCAGTTGATGCTATAGTTGCTGAGTTTGATAAAAGAAGAAAAATAATTGTCGAAGGCTTAAATTCTATTAAAGGATTTAACTGCTCTATGCCTGACGGAGCTTTTTACGCATTCCCAAGCATAACAGGCACAGGCTATAAATCAAAAGAACTTGCTGATAAACTGTTATATGAAGCAGGTGTTGCATGCCTTTCAGGCACATCATTCGGTTCTTACGGAGAAGGTTTCCTAAGATTTTCATATGCAAATTCAGTTGAAAATATTAACGAAGCTATCAAGAGAATTAAATCAGTTTTATAATTCCATTACCTGATTCCCCTCCCCTTTTTTGGGAGGGAGTTGGGATTTTTAATTTACAATTTATTACAATTCAACTTTACTTTAAGTCTTTGATTTTTTTGTAATTTTCCGCAATTTTGTAGTGAACCCTAAATATAAATAGTTATGAAAAAGACTCTCCTGGCATTACTGGTAGTTTACAGTCTATCACTAATCTATAATCATCCGCTTGCAAACCAGGTATATTTAACATTAATTAAAGAAGTAAGCTTCACATCAGAACCACGGGATATTGTTTTATTTGATAATGCCTATGTGATAACTGCTGATGGTTTATTCGCGCTCTCTATTTCTGATCCCTACAATGTAACTAAGAATGAATACAAAGAGCTTTCCGGCTTACAAAGTATGGCTTTCATTGGGCATTACGGCTATGCTGCTTATGGAAATGGACAGATTGGAGTTTATGATTTTGCAAAAGGTCCGATTTTAAAAAAGACAACCATAAATACAAATGGAAACATTATTAAGATAACAATTTTTAACGGTTACTTATATGTTCTTAACGAAACTGCCGGACTGCAGGTATATGATGTAAACATTGCTGATTTCCCCGTTTACAAAAACACGCAGATAATT
>JANPBV010000048.1:0-14040 GCA_031430615.1 Ignavibacteria bacterium
GATATCTGTTTATTATGACTTGTAAGAGGATGTGAAGGTTGCATATTTTTCAGGCTTTCGCCATTCTTCGAAAGGCGGGAATCTATTGATATTATTAATAGTTAAATGAAGCAAAATTTACCTATTTTTGTCGTATGAAGCTAATAATTTTTGATATTGATGGTACTTTATGCCACTCTAGATTTATTGATGATAAATGCTATATTCAGGCTTTTAAAAACGCACTATGTATTGATATAAAAAATACTGATTGGAATACTTATAAACATGTAACAGATTATTATGTTACATTTCAGATCCTATTGAATGAAACAGGTAATAAACCTGAGAACAATTTAATTGAATCGATAATTGACTTTTATGCTGAGGAATTAAAATTACAAATAAATAAAGAAGATACATCCTTTATGGCTATACCGGGGGTATTAGATCTGTTTGATTATTTTTTTGATAATAAAAATGAATATCACATTGGAATTGCAACCGGTGGTTTTCATAAAACCTCTATGCATAAACTTGATAAAATAGGTATACATTTGCCGATTGATAATATTTATAGTTCAAATAATTTTGAGACTAAACAGGAAATGATATTTGATTTTATGAATAAGAAAAGCAGAGCAAACATTGAATTTGATAAGGTAATTTATGTTGGTGACAGGGAATACGATTATAAAGTTACAAAAGAATTGAATATAGATTTTATTGGGATAGATTTTACGAATAACGGTAAATTAAAATCTTTGGGAATTGAAAAAGTAATTGATAATTATAAACCCATTGAGAAATTTTTAAAATTAATCTAAGCTTTTCTTGGAATGCACTGACTATGTCAGTACAGGCATCAACAAAATAAAGTCCGGAAGTTGATACACTCCAATAACTTAAAAAGATACTCGTGCCACGAAATTAGTTAATATATTGATATGGGTTATTTATTGTTTATTCTATGATTTAAAATTCCGGAAAACTATATTCGTGGCACGGGTAATACTACTAATCAACTACTCTCCCACTTACCTACACACCAACGCAACTACTTCACCATTTCACTATTTAGCTATTTCACTATTTCACTATCTCACTATTCCACTATTTCACAACTTCACTATTTGAATCTGTTCCCTTGCCGAAAATTGCAAAGTAAAGCGTACCAAGAATACCGAATCCCACAGCAATAAAAAGGTTAAGCTCGGGACTCACCTTCCACAGCACACCGCCTAAAAATCCCGCAAAGGCTACAATACCATCCCTGACAAAGTAATACATTCCAAAGCTTCTGGCTTCCATTCCCTTCTTGGAAAGCTCGAGTATCAAAGCTTTTCTCGTAGGTTCACCAAATTCCTTTAAACCTCGAATGAAAAATGCAATCCCCAACAACCAGAATGTATTGCTGAAATACAGCATGAATGGAAATATTGTGAAAAAGATAAAAGTAATTACAATAAACGGTTTTTTCTCAAGCTTATCAGAGTAATTAGCCACCGGAATAAATATTAATGCCGATGTAACCATTTCAATTGCAGAAAGTAATCCAAATTCACTTGCGGATACTTTCACTACGTTCAGGCACCAGATAACGACAAATACATATGGTATCTGTTCACAGAATCTTACAAGTATATCAGATACTAAAAGGTTTTTCAGTTTTTTATCGAAGGTTTTCCATAGCTGGATAGGGTGTATTTTTTCAGGTTTTTCTGTTTCATCTTTTACAGTCAATTTATTTATGAATATGAGTCCAACCAAAGAAAGAATGATAGATATTCCAAATGCAACTTTTATTCCAGTAATTAAGCCATAAGTGCCTATCAATAATCCACCTATAATAGGTCCCAGTGACATAGGTATTCTTCGAATTAACGAATGCATAGATATCCCCATTACGGTTTTACCTTTACCCAGGGTTTTTGTGATGAGGCTCATAGAGCCCGGCAGCGCGACATTACTCCACCCAAAGAAGAACAGCATTCCCACAAAAACAGCTATCCAGCTATTAAATACAATTGCTATAGCATAACCAAATATAGCGAGGATACTGAAAATCATGAATGCCTTACGGTTGCCAAGATAATCTGATATGTACCCGCCGGGTAATGCCCACATAGCTCCTAGAAAATTCTGCATGAAGCCAAATGCCCCTATGATAAGTATAGATGCGCCAAGTCCATCAAGGTATTTAGGAATAAACCGCTCCCACAACTTTTCACCTGTGTACATTAGAACCGTAAGCCCCAGCATTAGGATTATATTACGCTGTAAGCCAAGGTAGTTGGCAGTTTTTTTTATACTGCTTTCTTCTGCAGCAGCAACCGGCTCTTCATTTGTGTTGTTGTTAATCACAGGCAAAATTAACTTAAAGTAAATTTAAATGTAAGGAATTTGTCATTATTCAAAAAAAAAGAGAGCATTTTCAGCTCTCTTTTACTCTATACATTATATGCACTTTGAGACTCAGGCAACGCCTGTGTCGAAATCCCGTCTTGGCGGGACCAAAATAAGCTTTAAACTGTTTCTTCAAGATAGCTTTCTATCGGTTCACAAGCACAGATGAAGTTCCTGTCGCCGTAGGCATCATCAACTCTTGCAACTGCGGGCCAGAACTTGTTTTCCCTTAATCCTGCCACAGGGTATGCAGCTTTTTCACGGGAATATTTATGGTTCCACGTATCCGATGCAATTTCAAATGCTGTGTGAGGCGCGTTCTTAAGAACATTATCTGTTTTATCAGCGGTTCCGTTTTCAACTTCCCTGATCTCATTTTTTATCGCTAACATTGCATTGCAGAACCTATCGAGCTCAAACTTAGATTCTGATTCTGTCGGCTCAACCATAAGTGTACCAGGTACCGGGAAAGAAACCGTTGGTGCGTGGAAACCGTAATCCATCAATCGCTTTGCAATATCACCAACTTCAATGCCTGATTTCTTGAATTCCCTCATATCAAATATCATCTCATGTGCAACGCGGTCATTTGAACCGGTATATAATACCTTATATTCATCTTTCAATTTTGAAGCAAGATAATTTGCACTCAGTATAGCAGCTTTGGTCGCATAGGTAAGACCCTTACCTCCCATCATCTTAATATACGCATAAGAAATAAGCAGAATGCTCGAGCTTCCCCACGGCGCTGAAGAAACAGCATGAATAGCCTTATCCCCGCCGGTTTTAATTACTGCATGACCCGGTAAGAACGGGGCAAGGTGAACAGCCACCCCGATTGGTCCCATTCCGGGTCCACCGCCGCCATGCGGTATACAGAAAGTTTTATGAAGGTTGATATGGCATACATCAGCTCCAATTAACCCAGGACTTGTTAAGCCAACCTGAGCATTTAAGTTCGCGCCATCCATATAAACCTGTCCGCCGTTAGCATGTATAATTTCGCAGACCTCTTTAATTCCTTCTTCAAATACTCCATGTGTTGATGGATATGTTACCATTAATGCTGCAAGATTATCTTTATTCTGTTCAGCTTTAGATCTAAGATCAGCGATATCAATATCACCATTTTCTGTTGTTTTTGTAACAATAACTTTCATTCCTGCCATAACAGCGCTTGCGGGATTTGTTCCGTGCGCGGATGCGGGAATCAATACAATATTCCTGTGACTCTGCACTATTGAGTTTAAGTAAGCCCTTATTACCATTAAACCTGAATATTCACCCTGCGCGCCTGAATTTGGCTGGAGTGAAACTTTTGGAAATCCCGAAATTTCAGCAAGCTCTGCTTCAAGTTCCTTAAAAATTTCCATGTATCCTATTGCCTGGTCTACAGGAATGAAAGGATGCAAAGTCCCGAATTCAGGCCATGTAACAGGTATCATTTCGCTTGTTGCATTCAGTTTCATTGTGCATGAGCCAAGAGGAATCATGGACATGTTAAGTGATAAATCCTTATTCTCAAGTTTTTTCATGTAACGAAGCATCTCTGTTTCACTGTGATGAATATTGAAAACAGGATGCTGCATATATTTTGATGTACGCCTTAATGATTCTGGTAATCCCTCGCCATTTGTAGAAATTGCAGTCTGGACTTTCCTACTGTCACCAAATATATTTAACAGATCATTTACATCTTTTTCTGTTGTTGTTTCATCAAGAGAAATACCAATGAATTTATCATCAAAGTATCTTAAATTAATATTGGCATCTACAAATTTTTTCTTTAATGTTATAAATTTTTCAGTTGTACCTGTATCTATTTTTAAAGTATCAAAATAGTATTTATTTACCTGATTTATTCCAAGCTGTTCTAAACCACCAGCAAGCATTGCCGTTAAACCGTGAATATTTTCTGCGATGGTTTTAATTCCAACCGGACCGTGATAAACGCCGAACATTCCCGCCATAATAGCTAGCAGAACCTGCGCCGTGCAGATATTGCTTGTAGCTTTTTCCCTGCGGATATGCTGTTCACGGGTTTGGAGCGCCATTCTATATGCTTTGTTGCCCTGCCTATCGACAGAAATACCAATTATCCTGCCCGGCATAAGCCTGCGGAATTCATCCTTACATGCAAAATACGCAGCATGGGGTCCGCCATAGCCCATTGGTACCCCAAATCTTTGGGTATTACCAACTGCAATATCTGCTCCAAATTCACCCGGAGGGGTGATTAAAGCGAGACTTAACATGTCGGCAGCAGTTACACAATATATTCCTTTTGCATGAGCTTTTTCAAACAGCCCTTTATAATCTTTTACTTCGCCGTCTGCGTTCGGGTATTGTACAAGTATTCCAAAAATATCATCATTAAGTTCAGCGCTATTAATATCTCCAACCACAAGCTGAGCGCCAATTGGCTCTGTTCTTGTTTTTAGTATATCTATAGTCTGCGCAAAACATTCATTTGAGACAAAAAATTTATTCGCATTTTTCTTCTCCGGTTTGCGTGCGGCAAAGAGTAAATGCATAGCTTCGGCGGCGGCTGTACCTTCATCAAGAAGTGAAGCGTTCGCAACAGGCAGCCCTGTGAGATCAACAACCATAGTTTGGTAATTCAAGAGAGCTTCAAGTCTACCCTGCGCAATTTCTGCCTGGTAGGGTGTGTATTGTGTATACCAGCCCGGATTTTCCATTATGTTACGGAGTATCACAGTTGGTGTAAATGTACCGTAATATCCACTGCCAATGTATGATTTAAACATCTTATTCTTTATAGCAAGCCTGCCGAGATGCTGAAGCAATTCCTGTTCACTTAAAGCTTCGCCTGTATTAAGCTCAGTTTTAGATCTGATTGATGCCGGAACTATCTGGTTCACAAGATCATCAACAGAAGCAGCGCCAATAACTTTTAGCATTTCAGTTACTTCATGCTCTGTAGGCCCAATATGTCTGTTTACGAAAGTATGCATTTTATATAATTATATGTCTATTTTTATTTTTTTTTGAGAGGTGAGTTTTTTTCAGAAGTTTTAATTTTGAATGTAAATGTTGTTAAATTATTGTAAAGAGGTTTAAACAATTTTAATTCCTTAGGAAGTTAATAAATTATTAAATTTTTAAGCGCCTTTTTTCTTTTTCTTTAGCCCCATTTTTTCGATTACATCCAGGTTCTTTAAAGCATTGTTCGCAGCTTCCTGTTCAGCAGTCTTTTTTGTTCTGCCTTTGCCAATACCCAAAGCTCTTTCGTTTATCTGGACTTCCACAGTGAAAAGCTTATTATGCTCAGGTCCTTCCTGGTTAATAACCTTGTAATCAGGGATATAATCTGTATTTGCCTGAGTGTATTCAAGCAGCTTGCTCTTATAATTTTCATCAAACTGGTTAAGCCATTTTACATCAAGCTTTTTAAATATCTGGTTATTCAAAAAATCTTTTGCAGCATCATAACCTCTATCAAGAAAAATAGCGCCAATTAATGCTTCGTAAGCATCCGAAAGAATTGTATCATAGCCATCTTCAATTGATTTTAATGCAGTAGGGGCGGCAAGCAGAAATTTCTGCAGGTTAATTACTTTTGCTCTCTCAGCCAGGAACCGCTGGTTAACCAAAACTGAACGGTATTTGGTTAAATCGCCTTCTTCTGATTCCGGAAAATTCTTGTAAAGATACTCGGCTACAATTGTATCCAATACGGCATCGCCAAGATACTCAAGTCTTTCATTGGATGCTAACTTAATGCCATTAGTCGCCTTTGATTTTATAAATGAACGGTGAGTTAAAGCATTAATAAAGAAATTTTTATGAATTATCTGGTAATCAATGGTTGACTGGAAGGATTTAAAGTCGAAAGAGGCAATAACGGAGTATATATCATCTTCCTCTTTACGCCTTAGAGCAGGGAGAAATTTCCTGAGGGTCTTTAATACGCCAAACATATTATCCTATTCGTAATTTTCACTTATCATTAAGTACAAGTATTATGCTTCGTACTTTTTAAACACCAATGCAGTGTTATGTCCGCCAAACCCACTATTATCACACATTACTGTATTGATATCTTTTTTTATTGCAAAATTCGGCACGTAGTTCAAATCTAATTCCGGATCAGGTGTATCATAATTAATAGTCGGTGGAACCATGCCTTTATTAATTGTTAAAACTGAAACTATAGATTCAATTGCGCCGGCTGCGCCAAGCAAATGACCAATCATAGATTTTATCGAATGCACAGGAATATCATATGCATGCTTGCCAAAAACATGTTTTATTGCGGCAGTCTCGTTTTTATCGTTGTAATAAGTTGAAGTACCATGAGCGTTAACGCAATCAATATCTTCGGGCTTCATACCTGCATCTTTGATAGCTATTCTCATCGCCTCAGCAACGCCTTCGCCTTCAGGGGCAGGTTCAGTGATATGGTGCGCGTCAGCAGTCAAGCCTATACCTGCAATTTCACCATAAATTTTTGCTCCCCTTGCCTTTGCAAATTCAAGCTCTTCAAGTATCAGTGTTGCGCCGCCTTCTCCCATAACAAATCCATCCCTGTCTTTTTCAAACGGACGTGATGCTTTCTCCGGCGCATCGTTGCGGGTTGAAAGCGCCTTCATGGCATTGAATCCGCCTACACCCATTGGGCATATAACAGCTTCTGAACCTCCTGTCACCATCACATCTGCGTTACCGCGCTGAATTAACATGACCGAATCAGCAATTGAGTGCGCTGAAGTTGTGCATGCAGAAATTGTAGCGTAGTTTGGACCCTTAAGTCCGAACATCATCGAAATTCTCCCGGCAGCAATATCCGCAATAAGCATAGGAATAAAGAATGGACTTATCCTGTCTGGATCGCCCTGCTTATCATAGAGCTTTCTCATTTCCTTATCATAGGTCCACATACCTCCTATACCAGAGCCGTAAACAACACCAACCCTGTACGGGTCAATCTTTGTCATATCCAGACCAGAATCATTAAAAGCCATTTGAGAAGCTGCAAGCGCGAATTGTGTAAAAGGATCAACACGCGTCGAAAGTTTTTTATCCATATAATTTAATGGATCAAAATTTTTCACCTGGCATGCAAATTTTGTTTTGAAATGTGTCGTATCAAAATATGTTATGGGTGCTGCACCGCTTTTCCCTGCAATCAAATTATCCCAGAGTTCTGTAACTGTATTCCCAAGCGGTGATACTACACCAAGTCCGGTTATTACAACACGCTTATTTTGCATTAGATCTTTAACTTAAGCAACTTTTGATTTTACATAGGTAATAGCATCGCCAACTGTCTGTATTTTTTCCTGGTCTTCATCGGGAATCTGGATATTGAAACGGTTTTCAAGCTCCATGATGAGTTCAACTGTATCAAGTGAATCTGCGCCAAGATCGTTGATAAATGATGCGTTTGGTGTTACTTTTGATTCTTCTACGCCTAATTTTTCAACTATTGCGTCTTTTATCTGAGCTTCAATGTCAACTGCCATTTATGTTCCTCCTGTTAAGAATGATTTTTTTAGAATAATCACAAAAATAGTAATAAAATAACTAATTTTAAAGGGCTGTAATATTCATAAAATTTGTACCCTTTACCTTTACCTTTACCTTTACCTTTACAAGGCGAACAAGGTTGTAAACCCAACCCCTCTCCCCGAGAGAGAGTGGGAAGAAATTCATAAAACCTGATGCATTTCCCCTCTCCTTTCAGGAGAGGGGCCAGGGGTGAGGTCATGAGCAAAAATGAAACTTTTTTAGCCATTTTTGCATATCAGTAAGTATAAATTAGGTTTAAAATCTGATAAAATATCTATATTTTGCACAAATGAAAATAATTCCAATTATAACATTAGTATTAATGACAACTTTGAGCACGCTTTCTCAGGATTATTATTACGCAGTTGCAACAGAACCAACTCCTGTGCTTAACTCACCTGATTTTGATGCAGTTTTCGGAGGAGGTGATGGAATGACAGTTAAGACCGATAAATCAGGTTTAATACGTGAAATGGAATATATAGCGCTACCCGGAACAGTGTTTGACCTGATAGGTGAATTTGACCACGGCACATATAAAATATTTAAGGTGGAGTGTAAAGAGTATGAATACGGCAGTGAACTATATATTGATAGCCGCTTTGTTGAACTGAAAAAAGAACGACCGGGTGAAAGATTTGTTTCCATGCCTAATAAAGATGAAATATATAAAATGCTTGATAAAGTTGTAGGTAACCGTTACTGCTGGGGCGGAAATTATAACGATGGCATTAAAAAACTTATCGAACTGTATCAGCCTAAAGGAAGTATTTCTGATGGGGTTAAAAATGAATGGATGTTAACCGGATGTGATTGCTCTGGGTTGATGTATGAAGCAACAGGCGGATACACACCACGCAACACCAGCAAACTTGTTGATTACGGTACTGCAGTAGAAATAGAGGGATTAAGCTCAGAGGATATTGCCGCAATATGTAAACCTTTGGATATGATAGTATGGAACGGTCACGTAATATATGTATATGACGAGAAGACATCAATACAGAGCAGTCTTTCAAAAGGGGGAGTTGTAAAGCTCGACCTTGTTGAAACAATTCGCGAGGTTATGAATTCAAGAACACCGGTGAATGATTATAATTCCTCGCAGGGCAATAGGTTCGTAATCAGAAGATGGTACACAGACAATTAACAATTTTCAATGAACAATGATCAAACGAAGAACATCTTTTGTTTATTACTATTGTTAATTACTCATTACTCATTACTCATTACTCATTACTCATTACTCATTACTCATTACTCATTACTCATTACTCATTATTTATTGCTTTATTTATTCTGTTCATAATAGCTAACCCTATCCCCTTTTCAGTTACTTTATCGCAGTAAATAGTTTTAATTCTCATTTGGTCACACTCTCTGAAAAATGAAAATAAATTCTTCGCATACTCTTCATTAGTCTTGCATATTTTTGTAAGGTCAAATTTCTTTTCAAATTTTTTTCTTATACCGATATATGCCGCTTTGCTTTTCAAATCCGCAATCTTCAATCCGAAATCCGAAATCAACCTGACCTTCGCTTTTGGAGAGTAATGCCTGTACTTTTGCCCCGGACTCTTAATTTTCCCCATCCTCTTTTGGTATGACGCATTCTTATAAATTTTTTTTAACTGCTCAAGTGTTATGCTTCCGGGTCTGAGTATCACGGGATGTTTCCCTGTGCAATCAATTACTGTGGATTCAAGTCCGTACCTTGCGCTGGGTCCAACGAGCACACATGGAATCTTATTTCTTAAATCCCTAAGCGCATGAATAAAATTTGTTGGCGAGGGTGAGCCTGAAATATTTGCGCTCGGCGCTGCGATTGGTACACCACTCAGCTTAATCAGCTCTCTTGCAATTTTTGATGCGGGCATTCGGATAGCAATAGTATCAAGTCCGGCAGTAACTATATCGGGAACTATCTCATTTTTCTTAAGAATTACCGTGACGGGTCCTGGAAAGAATGCGTTTATTATCTTTTTCGCTGAAGGAGTAATTTCACTCGCTAACACACTAATATCTTTTTTCAATGCAACGTGAACAATTAGCGGATTATCAGCGGGTCTGCCTTTGGCCTTAAATATCTTTTTTACAGCGCTCTCATCATACGCATTTGCGCCGATACCGTAAACGGTTTCAGTCGGGAATGCGGCAATATCACCTTTTTTGATGAATTCAGCAGCAATTTTTACGGAATTGGTGATGATGGTTTTCATAGAACTCAAAATTAACTCTATTTATAATAAATAGTTAATACATATTATTTCCTAACAAAAAGCAGTTGTAAATATGACTCAAATCATATTAAATAATGACGTTTAGTGTTAATTTTGAGTAGATAAAATATGATTTAAACGAAAAAAAGAGTAATGGAACGCAGGAAAGTAACTATAGATGGTAATGAAGCAGCAGCTTATGTTGCTTACAATTTAAACGAAGTCTGCGCAATCTACCCTATAACACCATCATCAACAATGGGTGAGCTTTGCGACGAGTGGGCATCACAGAATAAACCCAATATGTGGGGAGTAATTCCAACTGTACAGGAAATGCAGTCAGAAGGCGGAGCAGTAGGAGCGGTACACGGCGCATTGCAGAACGGCGCTTTGACGACAACATTCACTGCATCCCAGGGCTTACTGCTTATGATACCTAACATGTACAAAATTGCAGGTGAGCTTACTTCAACCGTTTTCCACGTAACAGCACGCTCAATTGCTGCACAAGGACTCTCGATCTTCGGTGACCATAGCGACGTAATGGCTGTAAGACAAACCGGATTCGGAATGCTATGCTCGGCATCAGTACAGGAAGCAATGGATATGGCATTAATTGCTCAAGGCTCAACTCTTGAGAGCAGAATTCCTTTTATCCATTTCTTCGATGGTTTCAGGACATCACATGAAGTAATGAAAATAGAACAGCTTACTTATGATGATATGAAAGCAATGATAAGCGAAGAGCTTATACTTGAACACAGAAAAAGAGCATTGACACCTGATAATCCTTTCATAAGAGGTACAGCACAAAATCCCGATGTATATTTCCAGGCAAGAGAAACAGTAAACAAGTATTATAACAACTGTCCGGCTATTGTACAAAAGTATATGGATAGGTTTGGCGAGCTAACAGGCAGAAAATATAAATTGTTTGATTACTACGGACACCCCGAAGCTGAAAGAGTTATTGTCATAATGGGTTCAGGCAGCGAGCCGGCTAAGGAAATGACTGACTGGCTAATTGCAAAGGGTGAAAAAGTAGGATTAGTAATTGTTAGATTGTACAGACCATTCTCTCTTGAGCACTTGCTTAATGTAATACCAACAACGGTAGAAAAAATTTCAGTTCTTGATAGAACAAAAGAACCGGGTTCAGGCGGCGAGCCGTTATATCTTGATGTAGTAAACGCTGTAACAGAATCATATAGTAACGGAACACTTAGAATTAAGAAATTCCCGAAAATTACAGGCGGCAGATATGGCTTATCTTCAAAGGAATTCACACCAACTATGGTAAAAGCTGTGTATGATGAGTTGAAAAAAGAAAATTCCAAAAACCATTTTACCATTGGAATAATTGATGATGTTACTAATACAAGTTTAGAGTTTGACTCATCACTTTCTGTTGAAGACCCCGAGACATTCCGCGGAATGTTCTATGGACTTGGCGCAGATGGTACTGTTGGCGCAAATAAGAATTCAATAAAAATTATTGGTGAAGAAACTGATAATTATGCTCAAGGCTACTTTGTGTATGATTCCAAAAAATCAGGCTCTATGACAACCTCGCATTTAAGGTTTGGTCCAAAACCAATACGCTCAACATACCTTATCACAAAAGCTAATTTCATAGCATGCCATCAGCCGTCATTTCTTGACAGGATTGATATGCTGGATAACGCCGAAGAAGTAGCCACATTCCTTTTAAATACTCTTATCCCAAAAGAACTTATATTTAATGAACTCCCAAAGAAAGTTCAGCAGACAATAATTGATAAGAAGATAAAGTTCTATGTAATTGATGCATACAAGGTTGCAAAAGAAACAGGAATGGGTGTAAGGATTAATTCCATTATGCAGACCTGCTTCTTTGCTATATCTAACATATTACCAAGAGAAGAAGCAATTCAAAAGATCAAAAAAACAATTGAAAAAACTTACGGTAAAAAAGGTGAAGCAGTTGTTAAAATGAATTTTGATTCCGTTGATAAAACACTTGAAAATTTGTTTGAAGTTGAAATCCCAAAGGTAACTTCGGGTGAGATGAAAATGAGAGATGCTGTTTCATCAAAAGCTCCTGAGTTTGTAAGGAATGTTACTTCGATGATGATAGAAGGCAGAGGCGATTTAATTCCAGTAAGTATGCTTCCTGATGATGGTACATATCCATCCGGGACAGCAATGTGGGAAAAGAGAAATATTGCGTTAGAAGTTCCCGTATGGGATATGGCAGTATGCATTCAGTGTAACAAATGCGCTATAGTATGTCCTCACGCAGCTATCAGACCTAAGGTTTATGATGTAAAAGAACTTATTAATGTACCTGAAACTTTCAAGTACACAAAATATAAAGGCAAAGAATACGGTGAAAGCGCTGAATACAGTTTGCAGGTAGCAGTTGAAGATTGCACAGGCTGCGGAATTTGCGTTGAAGTGTGTCCTGCTAAAAATAAGCAGGAAACCAGGTTCAAAGCTATTAATATGGTACCGCATTCCACTGAAGGATTAAGGGAAAATGAATCAGTTAATTTTGATTACTTCTTAAACCTGCCTGAAGTTGACAGAACTAAAGTTAATACATCTGCGGTTAAAGATTCACAATTCTTACAGCCGCTATTTGAATTTTCAGGCGCATGTTTAGGCTGCGGCGAAACTCCTTACGTAAAATTAGTAAGCCAGTTATTCGGAGATAGAGCCGTAATCGCAAATGCAACCGGATGTTCCAGTATATACGGCGGCAACCTGCCTACAACTCCGTGGACAACAAACAAAGAAGGACGCGGACCTGCATGGAGCAATTCATTATTTGAAGATAACTCTGAATTTGGCTTAGGATACCGCCTTGCAATTGATAAACATAACGAACACGCGCAATTCCTGCTTAAGAAATTTGCTTCTGTAGTTGGTGATAAATTAGCTAATGATATATTGAATGCAAACCAGGATGATGAACTTGGAATATTTGAACAGCGTGCAAGAGTAAAAGATCTAAAGAAAAAATTAAGAAATTTAAAAGGTGATGGAGCAAAGTCACTTGATTGGTTAGCCGATTACCTTGTTAAAAAATCTGTCTGGATAATGGGCGGCGACGGCTGGGCTTATGATATCGGCTTTGGCGGTTTAGATCATGTACTGCTTTCAGGTAAAAATGTAAATGTATTGGTGCTTGATACTGAAGTTTATTCAAATACAGGCGGGCAGACCTCAAAATCAACGCCGCGTGCAGCAGTAGCTAAGTTTTCTGCAGCCGGTAAAACAACAGCGAAAAAGGATCTTGGTATGCTTGCTGTTAGCTACGGAAATGTATATGTTGCAAGAGTTGCATTGGGTGCAAATGATTCACAAACCCTTAAGGCATTTACCGAAGCTGAAAAATATGATGGACCTTCGCTTATTATCGCTTACAGTCACTGCATAGCGCATGGAATAAACATGAGGACAGCCAATCAGAACCAGAAAGCTGCGGTTGAGTCAGGACATTGGCCTTTATTCAGATTCAACCCTGAACTTATAGAAAAAGGTGAAACCCCGTTTAAACTGGATAGTAAACCTCCAAAGATAAAACTTTCTGATTACGCGTATATGGAAACAAGATACAAAATGCTCACAAAATCTCACCCTGAAGAAGCAAAGCATTTAATGGGTCTTGCACAGGAAGATGTAACCAAACGCTGGAAGATGTATGAAGACTTATCAGCGGATTACCAAAAAACTTTTGTAAAGATTTAATAACCTTTGGAGTGCGCTGACTATGTCAGTGCAGCTTTGACGCAGTCAATGCATTCCAAAAAACAATAATTAGATTCCCGCATTTACGGGAACAGGATAGAAAAATGATAGACCTCTCAACACATTACCTTGGAATGAACCTGAAGAACCCGATAGTTCCTTCAGCATCTCC
>JANPBV010000049.1:0-4768 GCA_031430615.1 Ignavibacteria bacterium
TTATAAAATGGTCTGGTTACTACTGCTCGAATTATCAATGCACTATCTCCTTAACATAATTAAATTTTAACCTGTACAAACATAAAGCATAAATTGTAATGAGGTTTGTATGAAATGTAAAAAGATGTAATCTCGTGAAACGTGAGATGTGAAACGTGAAACATCAAAAATCAAATATCAAAAATCAAACATCAAAAATCAAAAAAAAACCAGTAAACCGAGAGATTTTCAACATGTTGTACTCCTACACAAAAGGGGAAAGTTGCGGTGAGGGGTCTTGCACATTATTATCTATACCGAAGAGGGTGTTATCCTTACATTGCGACTACTTTGCATTATTGCTATTTTTGTGGCTTACATTGGAATTCATAAAAGAAATATTTCACCAGATATACGATGTTAAATCGCTGGTTGTTTGGGCGGGTTACGTTGGGATGGCTATCATAATTTTCTCTGAAACGGGCTTATTGGCTGGTTTTTTCCTGCCGGGTGATTCATTGCTTGTCACCGCAGGATTGTTTGCCGCCACCCCTGATCCTCTCACGGGTCAGCCCCTGCTTAATATCTGGTATTTAAACCTCATTTTGATACCCTGCGCAATAGTTGGCGACGCTACCGGATACTGGATAGGCTCAAAAACGGGACCGCGGTTATTTAAGAAGGAAAAATCGTTTTTTTTCAGGAAGGATTACCTTAATAAGACCCAGAATTTTTACGATAAACATGGTGGAATAACTATTATTATCGCGAGATTTATGCCAATTATACGGACATTTGCTCCTACCGTTGCAGGAATAGCTAAAATGAAATACTTGAAATTCGCGCAGTATAACATAATAGGCGGTATGGCATGGGTTTTAAGCATGACATTATTTGGTTTTTACCTTGGAAGATTGATTCCCGGTATAGAAAACCACATTGATAAGGTGATAATTGTAATTGTCTTTTTATCAATTTCTCCCGCGATCTATAAATACATTATACATCTTATTCAAAAGAGAAAAACAGCAGTTTAAATATCGGTTTCCCCTTTCATACAATTCAGTTATATAGATGCATCTCAAATTACTGCGGTAATTAAATATTTTATCGCAAATATTTATATTGATAAAACCCTTTAAAACTGGTAAATTTACTGAATTATTACTCAAAAATTCATATTATGCCTACATTTCTTCTTGACGGAAAAGAACTGGATTTTAAACCCGGACAGACTATAATAGAAGCAGCTAAAGCTGCAGGAATTGATATACCGCATTTTTGCTGGCACCCATCATTAAGTGTTGCAGGCAACTGCCGTATATGTTTGGTTGAAGTTGAAAAGGCGCCCAAAGGAATGATAGCATGCGCCACACAGATTATGGATGGAATGGTGGTTCATACAAACTCACCAAAAGCCATTCACATGCGTAACGCAGTAATGGAATTTTTGCTTATCAACCATCCGCTTGATTGCCCGATATGTGATGAAGCAGGTGAGTGCAAGCTACAGGATTACGCGTATAAATTCAGCATAGGCAAATCAAGGTTTGATGAAGAAAAAAATCACAAAGATAAAAGAGTTGAGCTGGGTCCGAATGTTATGTTTGACCAGGAGCGATGCATAAGCTGTTCACGCTGTATAAGATATTGCGAAGAAGTTGCAGGCGACCCGCAGTTAACATTTGTAAGCAGAGGTGAACACGTTACAATTGAAACTTTCCCCGGCAAGCAGCTTGATAATCCTTACGCTATGAATGTAATTGAACTTTGTCCCGTTGGCGCGCTTACATCACGTGATTTCCGTTTCCACGCAAGGGTTTGGGATATGTCACATACAGATAGTATCTGCACCGGGTGCTCAAGAGGATGCAATATGGATGTATGGGTAAGGGATAATGATATATTAAGACTTACCCCCCGCGAAAATTTGGATGTTAACCAGTACTGGATGTGCGACTATGGCAGGCTGAATACATTTAAGTTTGTTAACGATGAAGCGACACGTGTTAAAATGCCGATGATGCGCGATGAAGGTGTAGCGCAGGAAGGCAGTGAATTAAAAGGCTGTGACTGGGATGACGCGATCGCAAGAGTGATATCAGAAATTAAGAATTACAAATCAGAAGAAATAGCTTTTATTGCCTCACCGTACTCAACACTTGAAGATAATTTTGTATTACAGAGATTTGCAAAGGAAATTGTTGGTACTGATAATATTGCATACATGCCGCATATTGAAGGCACTGATGATAAATTGCTGTTAAGGGCTGATAAAACTCCAAATGCAAACGGGTTAAAGATACTCGGAATAGATCCGATAGATATAAAGTTTATTGATAAGATAGTTAACAAGCAGGTCAAGATGGTTTATATTATGAACGACAGCATGGGAAGGCTTGAGAGAACTGAAGAAATTTCCAAAGCGATTGAAATTGCAGTGCTGCATATAAGTAATTTTTATGAGCAAAGCCATAAAGCTACAGTTGTGCTGCCAGCCTCAACATATGCAGAAATAAACGGAACATTTGTTAATTTCCAGAACAGGTTGCAGCGCATAAAGCCAGCAGTTGCAGCGCTTGAGCAGGAAAGACTGCCGGGTGATTTTGCAGTAAGCAGGCTGGATAAATTCGGCGCGCATAATGACAGGTGGACAAAAGGCACAAGATTCAATGCCCGCCCCATTTGGAAAGTAATTTCTCAGATGGCAAAAGTTTTAGGTAATGATTTTGGATATGATAATACCGGGGAAGTGTTCGATGATATGGCTCGAAAAGTACCTGAGCTATCAGGAATGAGCTATGAAGTTATAGGTTCACATGGCGCGCTTGTTGGTCAGGCTGAAGAAGTTACAGCGTAAAATTTCTCGCAAAGACGCAAAGACGCAAAAGATGAATTGAATAATAACTTTTTAAGGGTTCGTAATTGAACCCTTCTTAATTTAGAGTATAAATATTGAAAAGAATATTATAAACAGATAGGCCTAAAGGTCACACAAATGTCTGTGCTGCTAAATCGGAAAAATTATTAATAAAAAGTATAAATATTAAAAGAGTATTATACACAGACAGGAATGTCTGTGCTACTAAAGGCAGGAATTGGATATAAAACAATACGTAACAGATAAATTAAGGAATGCATTAAATTCTCTTGGCGTTCAGGAAACAGCTATAATTCTTGAAAGACCCAAAGATAATACGCATGGCGATATTTCAACCAATGCGGCGATGATGTATGGCAAGAAGTTGGGCAAGAATCCAAAGGAATTTGCCCAGAGTATTATTGCGTCACTTAACATACCTGATGAATATATTACCAAAGCAAGTGTTGCGGGACCCGGGTTTATAAATCTATTTATATCTGATAAATATTACTTATCAAAGATACAGGATATAACTCAGCTAAAAGGAAACTACGGCAGGATGAATGATAATGCCGGTAAAACTGCCAATCTTGAATGGGTTAGCGCAAATCCAACCGGTGAGCTGCATACCGGACACGGTAGGGGAACTGCATTAGGAAAAGCTATAGCCAACTTACTTGAATGGACTGGGTATAAAGTTGCACGTGAGTATTATTACAATAACGCCGGTAAGCAGATGGATAACCTTGCTAAATCAGTCTATGCAAGATACAGGCAGATATTTGAGCCGGAATTTCTTTTCCCGGAAGATGGTTATGCAGGTGACTATGTAAAGGAAATTGCAGCCATACTTGAAAAAGAACATGGCGATGCGTTGATTGATTCGGATGATAAGATATTCCGTGAAGCAGGTGAGAACTGGTGTTTTAAATCAATAAGGCAAACGCTATATAATTTTGGTATAACCCACGATGTATTTTTTAATGAAAGCTCATTGTATGAATCAGGTAAGATTATTGAAGCGCTTGAAGAGTTCAAAAAGCGCGGTTTATCATACGAAAAAGACGGCGCAGTATGGCTTAAAACAAGTGAGCTGTTAAAGAATAAAAAAGACGCTGCTGATAAGGTCATAGTAAAAGCAACAGGCGAACCCACGTACAGAATGCCTGATATGGTCTACCACATTGATAAGATAGAAAGAGGTTTTAACCTGATTGTTGATATATTCGGCTCCGATCATGGTGATACATATAAGGAAGTACTTGCGGGAATTGAAGGACTTGGATATGATACCACGAAGATAAAAGTTATCATTCATCAGATGGTTACATTTGTGCAGGATGGCAAGCCTGTAAAAATGAGCAAGAGAGCAGATAATGTCTATACATTAGATGATTTGATAGAAGATATTGGAGTTGATGTTACACAATTCTTTTTTGTGATGAGAAGCGCAAACACACATTTGGAATTTGATATAGCGCTGGCACGTGAGCAGTCAGATAAAAACCCGGTGTTTTACCTGCAATACGCGCATGCAAGGATATGCAGTATATTAAGGAATGCATTGGAAGTATTCCCGGAGTATAGTTCAGTAAATGAGATTAATTACTCACTTCTTAGTTCACCCGAAGCAATAAGTTTAATGAAGATACTTTCGATTTTCCCTGAAACAGTTGTGGCAGCGGCAGTAAATCTTGAGCCGCATAAGGTCATAACTTACTTAAACGAAGTAGCAGAAAATTATCACAGGTTCTATCATAACAACAGGGTGATAGATGCTGAAGCCAAGGAGCTTTCATATGCAAGACTCAAGCTATGCGAGGCATCAAGAATAGTGCTTAAGAATGGGTTTGATATAATTGGGATTTCAGCTCCGGAGAGAATGTAACTTAACCCTGAGCGGAGTGAAGGGTCTCATTCGGTTGA
>JANPBV010000050.1:0-9848 GCA_031430615.1 Ignavibacteria bacterium
ATATTAATGCCGGGTCGTATTCAGTTAATTGGGATGCATCATCATTACCAAGCGGGATATATTTCTATAAACTTATTACAAAAGACTATTCAGAATCACGAAAAATGGCTTTAATTAAGTAATAATCTCAATGTACTAGCAATGAACTTGTTATATATTAGTAACTGATGTTACGCATGTGATATATTATAGACATTTGATAATCCAAAAGTATAATTATCGCAACAAAACTCTTCATGCTCCCTCGCTGCTAAACTGGAGTTTGGAAAGGAGTGTGTGGTTTTGCGTAAGGTGAGTTAGTAATTGGATTTATTTCTTCATTTTCGTTGTAATTCAATTTAAGCATTGTTATATTTACTGCAATCAATAAATCATTCCAAACATTATATGAAATATATACTATTTGCTATAATTCTTTCAGTTTTTGACACTTTCTCTGTCTATTCCGAAGATAACAATTACGTTCACGGTGAAATAATAGTAATGCTAAAATCCGGTGAATCAACCTCAGTGCTCACAAACTCATTTGGCTCTATGAACATGCGGGTCAAAGAACCAATTGTTGAATATATGAACATATGGCTTTATGAATTTGATAATTCCAGAACCAATGAAGAGACTGCGCTTAATGAAATAAGAAAACATTCTTCAGTATCTGTTGCGCAGTTTAATCATTACGTAACAGACCGCTCAGTAACGCCAAACGATACGCGCTTTAGCGAGCAATGGTCATTAAATAACACCGGACAAACAGGCGGAACGCCCGATGCAGATATTGATGCCCCGGAAGCATGGAACCTTACTACAAGCGGATTAACCGCTGCGGGTGATTCAATAGTTGCTGCCGTTATTGATGGCGGTTTTTATTTAAATCACCTTGATCTGACATTTTGGAAAAACTGGTATGAAATACCGGCAAACAATATAGATGATGATAACAACGGATATATTGACGATGTAAATGGATGGAATGCTTTTAATAATAACGGAAATGTAACAGCAAGTGGTACACATGGAACCCATGTTTCAGGTACAATTGGAGCATTAGGCAACAATAACCTTGGAGTAACCGGGGTAAACTGGAATATTAAAATTCTGGCAATACAGGGTTCATCAGGAACAGAATCTATTGTTTTACGAGCTTATGGTTACGCGTTAAAGTTAAGAAGAGTTTACAACCAAACAAATGGAACACAAGGCGCTTTTGTTGTTTCAACAAATTCATCATTTGGTGTTGATTACGGTCAGCCTGCAAATTATCCTTTATGGTGTGCTTTCTACGATTCATTAGGAAATGCAGGTATATTAAGCGCATGCGCAACAGCTAATCTTAATATTAATATTGATGTATTAGGTGATATTCCCACAGCTTGCCCAAGTGACTGGATGGTATCGGTAACTAATACTACAAATACAGATGCAAGAAATTCAGGCGCAGCTTATGGTTTAACTACAATTGATCTGGGAGCGCCCGGCACAAGTATATTATCAACAACATCTGCCAGCAATTACGGTCTTTCAACAGGTACTTCTATGGCAACTCCGCATGTTGCAGGTGCTATTGCTTTTATGTATTCTGTAGCGCCGCTTGCATGGATACAACAGTATAAACTAACTCCTGGGCCCTATTCATTGCAGGTTAAACAAAAGATTTTACAGGGCGTTGACCCTAAACCCTCAATGCAGGGTTTTACAGTATCAGGCGGCAGATTAAATCTTTATAACAGCGCAGTATTGATGCAGAATTTTACAGGTATAAACAGTCAAAATACAGGTGTGCCTTCTTTATACAGGCTTTATCAAAATTATCCTAACCCGTTTAACCCGTCAACTATGATTGCATTTGATATGCCGAAGGATGGATATGCCAGCCTTAAAATATTCAATACCTTAGGTCAGGAAGTTGCTACATTAATTGAAGGTAACATCAAAGCAGGCGTTTACCAGAAGGTATTTAACGCTTCAGGCCTGCCAAGCGGAATTTATTTCTACAAGCTGATTACAGATAATTTCTCAGATGTAAGAAAGATGTCTCTGATTAAGTAAATTTAATATAATATTTAACATAAACCTAAGGAGGTAATATATTATCTCCTTTTTTTTATATATAAAATGAACTAATATATTTAAAATTAAATAGCATATTGTATGAACAGAAAAATACTCTTCATCATTTTACTAATAGTTATGCACTTAAGCTGCAGCAGTGTACATTCACAGTTTATTAACAGGGGAAAGGATTTTTTAATGCCGGCTGATTTTAATTCACCAGTAAGGCAGCAGCTTTGGGAACTAACAGGCGATGCGCCTTTTATAGAAGGAAAAAATATATTTAAAATTTCGCTCTCGTATAATTACTCATCCGCAGAAAAATATTTTGATACTGAAGGCAATAACGCTGAGGTAAAGATGTCTTTCTTCCAGTATAACAAAGCAACTGACCAGGGTGGGTATTTCAGGAAGCACGGCGCAGTATTAACGGGTGAGTATCATTTTTCAAAATACAATAAAATTATATTGAGACTGCCCTTTACATTCACTGAAATGAAATCATATTCATCAACAACAGATGTGAAACCCCAGCCTGAGTTTATAAAGCCCCGCGGGCCATTTCAGGATGTAGAGATTGAATATACCAGGAAGATACCTATCCTTAAAAGCTTTAGTCTCTATGCTGGAGCAGGACTAACTTTACCTACATCAAGGCAAAAAAGATATTTAGATAATCCTCACGGAGGCTATGGGAACAGGCTTACTAATAACTTGACAACTTATTTATCTGCAGAGCATAAAAAATTCAGGTTCACAGCAGGAGCAAAGTTTATAATTATATATCCAATTACAGCTGAACTGTTTACACCAAGACCGTATGGGATTGGTTTTCCGTTTCTTTATGATACCACACAGATAACATCTGAGGAAATGAACAGTTTCATAGAAGCGAACCCCTATGAAGCCGGTGTTAAGTTTGGAAGTCATCTTATACTTAATTTTGTTGCCGATTATACAGCCAAGTTTGGATTAAATGCAGCATTGCATTTCCAGTATTTTAGAGGGAGTGGGGATAAATTTGAGAGTAATATCCCGTATAAGTTTTCAATTGTAAACGGTAATATTACTCCAACAGAGTTTATTACCAGCCTTGAGGGAGGGAACTCAGGTGTAATAAGGGTGTATCTAAAGCAGGATTTCTATAAATCAAAATTCAGCTTTACCTTAGGATACGGCTTATCCATATTCGGAAAAAATTCTCAGGGTGAGGTTAATTTAGTTATGGGTTTAACAGGCAGGTTTTGAACTAAATAGTATAGTTTAATACACTTTACCATTCTGCATGGTTCTTCTGAACTGGCACATAACTGCCTAAAAACTATTGGTCGTACAAAATTAATCCAAATTAAAATTAACATTTGATTTTTATTTTATTCTTATTAAATTAGTTTTAATAATAGCGGAGGTAACAAACGGGCTGAGAGATACTCTTTTTTATTTTTAAACGAATTAAAAGGAGCCATAATCTCAGCCCGTGTTTTATTAGTTTAGACCGCTCTTACCCTAATAATTTAATAATCAATTCTATACATTTAATTTGTAATATTATCTCTCGAATAGAATGTTTAATATTATGAATGAATTTAATCAGAAACCGTATTTAATAATTCTATTATTATGAACATTCTAAGAATATTATTCATATTAACATTAATTCTGCTTTTATTGGATATTACTTACTCCCAGGATAATGTCAATATTCCCGAAGGTAACGATACAACAATTTGCGGAAAAATTGTTGTTGTTGATGCCCTTTGGGTCTATGAAAGTATTTTAAAAGCAGATATTTCCATTCTGGAAAAACAAAACTCCAAGCCCATAACCGGCGGTTATAAAAAAGGAGATGAAATAACATTATCCAGTGAACCTGGATGTACATATTTTGTTTATTCAATTACAAAATTAGGAGGTTTAAAAAGTAAAGGTATGGTGACTCTTTCCATATCACCGCCTGTTAGCAATATTAAAGAAAATAAAGATGTTATCACACAGGAAGAAAGCAGCACATATAAATTTGGCAATTTTGAGTGGTTTGTTTCATCAATCAGAAATGATGGTGGAAGTACTTTTGCAAACATAACAATTACCCAAAATACAGCACTCATTGATAATCTTGTATTAACAAAGGGAGATCTCATCTGGCTTGGAGAGCGGCTTTATAAAGTTGAATCAATTCAGACCCGTTCAGAATTCATAAAAACCGATCCCGAGAGGATATATGAACCCCTGCCAGGGAAAATTGAATTCAAAGCAGTAAAAGAATACCTTAATGAAAAATAAGGTAAATGTTTTCTGGTTCCGCCGTGATTTAAGACTTGATGATAACACGGGTCTTTACAATGCATTAAATGCGGGTAAACCGGTTTTACCCATATTCATATTTGATACTGAAATACTTGATAAACTGGATAATAAAACCGATAGCCGAGTTGATTTTATCCACAGGGCTTCGGTGGAAATTGATAGTGAACTCAAAAAGGCTGAAAGTTCTTTATTGACAATACCAGGAAATCCAATTGATGTATGGAAAAAATTGATTACTGAATATGATATAGAAGAAGTCTTTGCAAATCACGATTATGAGCCTTACGCAATACAGAGAGATGAAGAAGTTAAAGTATTTCTGAGTGAGCATGGGATAAAGTTTAATACTTACAAAGACCAGGTAATATTTGAAAAAGATGAGGTCGTAAAATCTGATTGCAAACCATATACAATTTACACTCCTTACAGTAAGGTATGGCGTGCCATGCTGAATGTAAAAAATTTTAGAGAACACTCTATAAAAGAGAATTATAGTAATTTTTATAAATTCAAAAGCACATTGCCAACGCTCGGGGAAATTGGATTTAAAAAGACTGATATTAATTTCCCTTCAAAAGAAATAAGAAATGATATAATTAAAAATTACGAAAATTTGCGTGATATTCCTGCAATAGATGGTACTTCCCGTTTAAGCGTTCACTTACGTTTTGGCACAGTTAGCCCCCGTGCACTTATTAAAGAAGCCTTTAAGTTAAATGATGTTTGGCTTCGCGAGCTTATATGGCGAGAATTTTTTATGATGATATTATATCACTTTCCTCACTCAGCTATATCATCATTCAAGCCGGATTATGACCGGATCAACTGGAGAAATAATGAGGCTGAATTTGACGCATGGTGTAAGGGTAAAACAGGCTTCCCCATAGTTGATGCCGGTATGCGGGAATTGAATGCAACCGGGTTTATGCATAACAGGGTTAGAATGATAACGGCAAGTTTTCTAACCAAAGATCTGCTAATAGACTGGCGCTGGGGTGAGAGATACTTTGCAGAAAAACTTCTGGATTACGAACTCTCATCCAATGTTGGCAACTGGCAATGGGCAGCCGGAACAGGCTGTGATGCGGCGCCGTATTTCAGGATATTTAATCCATATACCCAGCAGGAAAAATTTGACCCGGAGTTAAAGTATTGTAAAAAATGGGTACCCGAATTCGGTAATACCGAATATCCACTGCAAATTGTTGACCACAAAATAGCCAGAGAACGTGCTTTAAGAGCATATAAAGAAGCTTTAGGTAAACAATAGTAAACTATTGATTCTTGTTTTTTTAATATTGTTAATTCAGTAGTTTACGATAATAGTTAATAGTCAAGTGTTTTTACAGAAACTTATTCAGAATAACTCTTATTAAAGTTGATAATACAAGCAAGTAAAGTTAAGGAAATAAATGGAAGACAAGTTTTTGTACTGGGTTTTATTTAACATTTTTGTACTATTGATGCTTGCATTAGATCTTGGGATATTTAACCGCAAGGCTCATGAAGTAAAAATGAAAGAAGCATTGATATGGAGTGGTGTTTGGATAGTTCTTGCTTTATCATTTAATCTTTGGCTATACTATAATTACACACCTCCTGATGGATACACAAGCGCTGATTCTGCGCTGCAGTTCTTAACCGGTTACGTTATTGAAAAATCATTAAGCGTAGATAATATTTTTGTTTTCGTATTAATATTCTCCTTCTTTAAAGTCCCGGCAATATACCAGCACAAGGTATTATTCTGGGGAATAATTGGCGCTTTGGTAATGAGGGTTATTTTTATTTTTGCAGGTGTTGCATTAATAAACCAGTTTACCTGGATAATTTATGTATTCGGTGCTTTTTTGATCTTTACAGGAATAAAACTGGTAACTCAAAAAAATAAAGAGATCCATCCTGAAAGAAATCCTGTGTTAAGGATTTTCAAAAAATTCTTCAGGGTTAGCGAAAAATATGACGGTGGTAAATTTTTCACAGTACAAAACTCAAAAAAAGCTGCAACCCCCCTGTTTGTTGTTTTGATAATGATAGAAACAACCGATCTGATATTCGCTGTTGATTCAATTCCCGCAATACTTGCAGTTACACAGGACCCCTTCATTGTTTACAGCTCAAATGTATTTGCAATACTTGGGCTTCGCTCTCTTTATTTTGCATTGGCTGGACTCGTAAAGCTGTTCCACTACCTTCACTATGGTTTAGCTGCAATTTTAGTTTTAGTTGGCGCAAAAATGATACTTAATCATTATTACACTGCTAAGATAATTTCAACAGAGCTCTCATTGATATTAATAGTCGGAATTCTGGCTGCATCTGTGGTTACATCAGTTATGAAACCGAAAATTCAATCGGTTTAATGATAATTGTATTTCAGTATTTAAAAAATATTTTTAGCAGGAATTAGGTATTTATTTTTAATAAAATTAACCTTTAATTGCATAAACATTTATGATAATTTAATAATATTTAATAGTTTATTAATGGATGCTAAATATCTCATAGTTTTATTACCTGTATTAATTGTTCCATGGATAGCAATTTATTTTGTGTTTTTAAGAGGCAGAAAAAAAGTAATTTCAAACTACAATAAGCTCGCTGAAAAATATTCTCTTGAGTGCGACTATTCCAAAAAAGTAGGAATGAAAATTCATCCAAATGGGCACGGAATTTACCGTAACCGCAAGGTTAAGATAGAAAGTGCGGTGAGAGATTCAATTGACGGGCAGAAAGTTATTCCGCACACTATATTAACTGTTGAGTGCGCTAATTCAGATGGATTCACTTTTACTGTTGTTAAGAGGAATAAAAAGAATTCAATGAATTACAACGCCGGTACAGTTATGCTTGATGATAATGAATTTGATGATAAATATATAATACAAACTAACTCTCCCGATAAAATAAAGAAAATATTTGATTTCAATACAAAGTTCAAGCTTGACCAGGTAGTAAAACTTGGGTTCAATGGGATCATATCACTGAATGGGAATGTATTGCAGTATATAGAGCGTGACCTTTTGCAAAATGATGAATCACTTATGAGAGTAGAACTGGTTATGCATGAACTTTGTGATATAGCCGAAGTATTGCGTTATAATTAGATGAGATCTTATCATAAAAAAAACTCCTCAGATCAATTGACCAAAGGAGTAGTTTTGGGGTAAAACATATAAAAAGGATGCCCTGTAATCTATTCTAGCCTGCTTGTATCCCCCCTATGAAAGTAACATTATATCGTGAATATCAAAATCATTATTATTAAAAGCCCTATTTTACCAGCCTTAGAAACAAGGTTTCAAAAACAGCTATGCTATTTTATCAAGATCATTTTCTTTGTATTTGTGAAAAATTGATCATTATTTTCTACACTCTTAGCATTTATCCTGTAAAAATATACACCTGATGCAAGCCCGGAAGCATCAAAGCCGGTTTCATAAGTTCCTGCACTCTGTATCTGATTTACAACTTCAGAAACTTTATTCCCAAGAACATCATATATTGAAATATTAACATTCGCCCTGCTTATAATTCCGTACTTTATCTTTGTAACAGGATTAAATGGATTCGGATAGTTTTGGCTTAACTCAAATCTTTCGGGAGCGTTAGTGTTGATATTAACAATACCTGTAAATGGTCCAAATGAACCATCGTAATTAATATTCTGAGCGTACACTCCGCCGTTACCACTCCTGTTATCCTGCCAATTAAGAATGCTCATACCGGCGGAATTAACAACAGAATTCAGCCGCAACTTTGGACTGAGAGAGCTGGCAGGTACAATTATATTCCCGCTCCATAAGTACCCTCCGCTTTTTCCCAGTTTCGCAGCTTTAATAACATTGTTACCGGCAGTTAATGCCTGGCTGAAACAAATAATTATATTTGTATCACGTGTCATAACCGTATAACCGGTAGGCTGATCAGTTCCTAAAGCCTGAATTGCTAATCCATCAGTTGTCCAGAGAGGAGTTCCTGTTGGAGAAAATCTTTGCGCGTAAAATCCCCACTGTGTTTGACCTGAATTAGATTCCTGCCATGCAACATATGTTTCACCGGTTGCCGGCATATACCCTGCAATAGGTGTAAAATGATTATTTGCAGTATTACCGGATACCGCTGAGCCGTTTACCGGAAAAAGTATTGTGCCCGCGGCATTTTTCCGCTGAACAAATCCGGTTGTTCTGTTTATTGCATTACGGTCATCGTGCCAAACATAAATTGCCCCGCTTGTTCCATCTGAAAATAATCTGGGGGTATAAAATCCAGATACCCTGCCTAATGAATAAACTGTATCTTGTGTGCCATTCCAAACACGCGTGCCAGCCGCCGAAACTTTCTGGCTGTATATCTTATAATTTGCGGGACTTATAAATGAACCTGTGTAACCTGAAAACATTACAATTACACTTCCGTTATCAGATGGTACCATAGCAGGCCAGTCATAATTTTCAGCAGTTCCGCTTGTCCAGTAAATTGGTGAGGCGCCCCATTGTTTAATGCCAGCCGCATTTAGTTTTTGCAAGCAAAGCTTTTGTGGTCCAGACCCAACTCTCCAGAAGAAAACATAATTGCCGTCTGATGTTTGCACAACTTTAGGATTTGGCTGGAATGCATTTATTGAGTCAGAAAGTGTTACCCCATTAGCTCCCCATAACATTGCACCTGCGGGACTTATCATATACGCAAACGGGTTTATTGTCCCGCCGCTTCTTATATCTGTAAATGTTACAATTGCGTTATTATTGTTATCGGCTATCATATCCCAATCTACCAGTGATGAGTTCTGCGGATTATTGCTGACTAATATAGCTGCCGGGGGAAACATCTTAACGCCATTTGCATCAAGCCTTTGGATATAAACTGCATAGCTTCCGCTCCGGTTATCAAACCACGAATAATACGTCGAGCCATCCGGGCAGAGCGCGAGTTTTTGGACAGACTGCTCTCCTGTGGTATCGCATACCATTGTATTAACCGCTGTGTTTGAATTCCATTGTGAAAATACCGGTACACACAAAAATATTATAAAGGCTAACTGATAAATTAATTTACTCTTCATTGTTATTTATAGTTTATTTTATGGTAAGTTTAACATAAATAATATTAAATTAAAATTATATAATCAATAAAATTACTTATTTTACACGCCATTATATCTTAAAATAAACTTATTATTGCAAAATATCAAAGCATTTTACAATAAAAACAAAAACAATATATAAAAATTATTTCATTAATTTCTCAAGCATTTTTTTTCCATTCTGATTGTTTGGATTCAGTTCAAGCGATTTTTTGTAATTATCAATTGCATCCTTATAACTGCCTGCCATCATAAACGCTTCACCCAAACTGTCATATGTATTAAATGAATCCGGATAATATTCACAATTTAACGCAAATATTGCTATAGCACCTTCATAATTCTTGCTCCCAAGCGCTGCATAACCAATAGCATTTAAAGCATTTTCATTAACTCCGGAATATGA
>JANPBV010000051.1:0-14335 GCA_031430615.1 Ignavibacteria bacterium
AATTGCTAAAAGTGATATATTATTTAATGTTTTACCTTTAAATTCGGAAACAAAACATATCATAAATGCTGAAATTATCTCTAAAATGCATGGAAAATATATTATTTCAGTTGGAAGAGGTGAAACAATTATGGAGGAACCATTGTATAATGCATTAAAGGATAATATTCTTGCCGGTGCGGCGCTGGATGTGTGGTATAACTATCCGGGTAAAAGAGAAGAGCCTGTTTACCCGGCAAATTTCCCGTTTTGGGAATTGCCGAATGTGCTGCTTTCACCGCATAAATCAAGTCATACTACACAAGCAGTAAATGCAATGATAGATGATACCTGCAATAATATCCGCAAATTCATAACTTCGCAGAAACTAAAATGAAAACAATAATAATATTATTACTTGTCATTACGTCGAATCTCACTTCACAGGATGTAACCATAAAGATCTCATCAAATAAGAGTGAATATAAAAAAAATTATTCCTCAGGCGAAAATATGGATCCAATACTTGTGAATTATACATTGTATAACAATACATCAGACTCCATACTGATAAAATTTGAACCTTACTTTGAGCTGATATATGCCGGTGATGGATATGAGGGCTACAGTCAGTGTTTCCGTATGGAGCCCGTAACAATTAACGGTGAGCAGGTTAAGAGATATTATAGTTATAATGAATACAGTTCATTTGTGAAAATTGCCCCGAACGATTCACTGCTCTACAGAGGTGAGTTTGATATATTTTGGCCATGCAGGGGCGCACCGCCCTCGGGAAATTGGGAATTTATGATAAAATACTCCAGGGAACTAACAGAAGAAGATAATTACTTCCTGTTTAACAGCCGGTACACCGATCTTAACAGTAAAGAATTCCGAAAGGCGTGGGAAGGTAAATTAAGCTCAAATAGTATAAATATCAAGATTTTACGGAATTAATATTTTTTAAAAGATTCTATTAACCCAAATAATATCTACGATTAATTTTCTTGATAAATTAAACCAGAAAAATATAATATCTAAATTGATTATTAATTAACGTTTTCGATGTTTTGAAGAGCTCTATAAACCCTATACCCTGCTTATTTCATTGCAGTAAACATCATTTTTCAGTAATTTTGTAAATTACAACAAATTAAAACCAACCGAATGGCAAAAGGCTTAAACATTCTATATTGCACCAGCGAAGTTATGCCCTACAGTAAGACGGGCGGATTGGCTGATGTATCAAACTCATTGCCACAGGAGCTTAACGCTGCAGGTCATGCAGTCAGAATTATAACTCCAAAATACGGCTCTCTTGATGAAAGAAGGCTGAGAATATATGAGATTAAGCGCCTTACTAACATAGAAGTACCAATTGGCGATAAAATTGCTATTTGCAATATCAAATCTTCATTCATTGTTTCGCCAAAAGGCAAAGTACAGGTTTTTTTAATTGAAAATGAAGAGTACTTTGGCAAATCAAGTCCCTATGTAGATGAAAAAACCGGCAAAGATTACCCCGATAACGATGAGCGTTTCATTTTCTTCAACCGCGCAGTTGTTCAGGTTTTAGGTTTACTTGGCTGGCAGCCCGATGTTATTCATTGCAATGACTGGCAGACAGGACTTATACCCGCATACATAAAAACTTTGTACGCAAAAGATCAGTTGCTGCAGAACGTAAAGAGTATTTTTACAATTCACAACATAGCTTTCCAGGGTTTGTTCCCGCATTCATCATTTGTAAAAAGCGGACTGCCTGAGAGTATTTACAATGAAGAAGGTGTAGAGTATTACGATAAATTCAGCTTCTTAAAAGCAGGATTAATGTACAGCGATGGTATTACAACTGTAAGCGAAAATTATGCCAAGGAAATTGCCACCACTCACGAGTACGGTATGGGTTTTGAAGGCGTGCTGAAGAAAAGGAAAAAAGATCTATACGGAATACTAAATGGTGTTGATTACACCGTTTGGAATCCCGAGCGAGACAGCATGATACCCTACAGGTACACATCAAAAGAGCTTCCGTTGAAACGCGAAGATAAAAAAGCGCTTTGCAAGCATTTTGACCTGGAGTACAACGCAGAAACACCTATTATAGGAATTATTTCAAGGCTTTCTGACCAGAAAGGTTTTGATCTTATCCAGAAAGCTATGCCTGATCTTATGAAAGAAGACGTTCAGTTCGTTCTTCTTGGTTCAGGTGATAAGACTTTCCAGAAATTCTTTGAAGGCGTAAAGAAAAAATTCCCGAAGAAAGTTGGTCTGCACTTCGGATTTTCAGAAGAACTTGCTCACTTAATTGAAGCAGGCAGCGATATGTTCTTAATGCCATCCAAGTACGAGCCATGCGGCTTGAACCAGATGTACAGTCTGAAATACGGAACTATCCCAATTGTCCGCGCAACAGGCGGCTTAGCTGATACAATAACTGAATACAAGAATGGCAAAGGCAACGGCTTTGTTTTTGAAAAATATGATGCTGCTGAACTGATGAAAACTATTAAGCGCGCATTAAAACTTTTCACTAACCGTGAAGAATGGATCAAGCTGATAAGGATTGCTATGGCATGTGATTATTCATGGGAAGTTTCTTCGAAGAAGTATGTTGATCTTTACCGCTCAATAATGAAAAAAGGCTAAAGCTTAAAGATTTTTGAATAAAGTTTAAAATATATCATAGGACAGGCAGTAATGTCTGTCCTCGTTTTTTTAGTTATACATATAAATTTTTATAATACTTAATTACAATTGAATAAGGCTCTGTTTTTAGATAGAGACGGCACAATACTTAAGGAAGTTGAAGGCAATTCTCCTGAAACTTTAGGATACGTAATTAGTGTTCAACAGGTAGAGCCGATATCCGGCTCCGCTGATGCTATTGCAGCAGCAAGAAAACTTGGGTATAAGATAATAATCATAACAAACCAATCTGCAATTGCCCGTGGGTGGCTTACAATAGAAGAGCTTGACGGGATAAATAACAAGATGTATTCATTACTATTGGATGAAAACCCTGATGCCGTAATTGATGCCCTTTATTTTTCTCCATATCACAAAGATGGCGTAATAGATGAATTTACGGGAGAGCATCCTTCAAGAAAACCCGATACAGGGATGATACTTGAAGCTAAGAATGAACATAATATAGATATTACCGCCTCTTATATGATTGGTGACGCTTTTTCTGATATGCAAACGGGTGCAAATGCGGGTTTACACAATATTTTAGTTGAAACCGGGTATGGAAAAATAGCATATAAGAAATGTCTTGATGAAAAAGTAAAAATTGACTTTATTGCAGTAAATTTAAATGAAGCAGTAAAATATATAGCAAAAACAGGCTAAAATCGGCAATAATTTGATTGTTGATGATTATAACTTTGTCAAAAATTATCCGTTAATTCAGAATTTAGATGACCAATAAAAATCTTAAAGCAACTCTCTTCAGTCTTTTAACCATAGTATCCTTTGCGCTTTATACTATTGGCTGCGCAGATGATCCTTCTTCGCTTGGGCTTAATTTTATTCCGCCCGGAGAAACCACCGGCGTAAGAATTTTTGATTCTTACATTGATACAATGGCAATAACATCTGCGAACTACAGGTATTATGTTAATACATCGGGTTCAAAAAATCTAATGGTTGGCAAATCAGGCAACTATGAATCCAAAGCGCTTGTACAGTTTGGCGATCTTGGTGATACCCATGATAGCGCGACAGTAATATCAGCAAAGATGTACCTTAAATATAAAAATTATTACTTCCCAACTACAACACCTGATTCACTTGGGCAAATTGCTTTTGATGTTTATAAAGTAGAGCAGTCGCTTAATTACTCAACAATAACTTATGATTCTGTTTCCGGCACTGCATTTGGTAATGTATCGCAGGGTTCATATACAGGGATACCTACTGCAGATACACAGGAAGTTGAGATAACTCTAAATACATCAATGGTAAAAGACTGGCTAGAAGTTTCGGCAGATACTTCATACTCAGTCAAAAATTACGGCATAGTGCTTTCGCCGAATAATTCTTCAGCATGCATTAAAGGATTCTATTCCACTAATAACGATGCAGCAGTAGAGCCAAGGCTTGTTATTATTTCCACAAAGAACAATGTGACAGATACTATCAGTACAACAACATCAGCAACGATATCGCTTTCGAGCGCAAGCTTTACACCTTCAACAGAAACGTTTAACCTGCAGGCAGGAGTAAGTTTTGTGCAGCAGATGCAATTTGATATGAGCCATATTCCATCAACAGCAACTATCAACGATGTACAGCTTTATTTAACCCTTGATTCCGCAAACTGCATCTTTTCAACACAATCAACATACAGTTTTCTTGGGCAATTTATAAATGATTCCGCAGGATTTAAAACGGACCTTGTCGCTTTTGAAGGTTCCTCTTCAGGAAACGGTAAATATATGATGCGGCTTGTAAAGAACGGATTTCCTTCTCCATTTGCAAGATGGCTCTCAGGTGAAACAAACTACGGCCTATTGTTATTTGCAGGCAACCAGACAGTAAATCTTGATAGGTATGTATTCTATAAAGAATCAGCAATTGACCCGCTAAAAAGACCCAGGGTTGTAATTAAATATACACCGAGGGTCATTCCGTGAAAAAGTTAATTTTTAAAATGATAAACTCTTCATCAATAAATAAGATATTAAAGCTCTCTATAATTTTAATTTTGCTCTTAAGCAGTAGTACATATTCTCAGATAGATAAGAATGGCGGCTCAATTTATTCACTCTTTGGATTGGGAGATCTTAGTTATTCATCAAGCAACAGAACTGATGCTATGGGTATTATGGGACTATCTCTATATGGAGATTATACCAATGCATACAATCCGGCAGCATGGACAAGAATACAATCGACAATATTCACAACAAAATTCAATCTTGAAAATATCAAGTCAACTGATGGCATCAATACAGCAAAAAGAACATATGGTAACTTTGAGGGCTTTGACCTTTCAATCCCGCTGAATAAAGGTAATGGCTGGATATTTAACCTTGGAATTAATAATTACAGCAACGTAAATTACGATGCAACGTTTAACGGTTCAGCAGATGGCGAATCATATAAACAGATATATAGCGGCAACGGTGGGCTCTATAAATTTAATCTTGGATTTTCATATATAATTTTCCACGATTTCAGTTTTGGCACACAGTTTAACTATGCTTTTGGTAATATAAATAAATCGGTTAATATTGATTTTACAAACGCGCAGTTATTTGATACAAAAAATGTATCATCAAATACTATTTCAGGTTTCTTTTTTAATACCGGGCTTATTTATCATGGTTTCGGAAAACTCTTTAAGAATAAAAAACTTGATAACATGACACTTGGTGTATTTGTATCAACACCTACAGAGTTCAATTCAGATCTTACAGGCCGTTTTAACCGTTCATCCAGCACAACTGATTCGATTACTGTCAGCGAAGGCAAGCTGAATATTCCTTTAGCTTTTGGAGTTGGTATTTCAAACCAGTTTGGCAAAACGCTTACTGTTGCTGTAGATGTGTACTACCAGAAATGGGATGATTTTAAATACTACGGAACGCATCCTGTTGAAATTAAGAACAGTATGAAAGCCGGTCTTGGTTTTGAATACACTCCTTCAAAAAAGCTTGAAGCCCCGTATTGGAGCCGTGTTTCTTACAGGCTTGGCGGAAGCTATACAGCAGATTATCTTAAACTGAACAATGAGAACATAAATATATTAAGCGTAAGCGCAGGACTCTCTCTACCCATAGGCAATTATAATTCGGTTGATCTGTACGCAAAGTATAACATCAGGGGCAAACAAACGGGTGGACTTATCAAAGATGAAGTATTCAGGTTTGGAGCTTCTGTAAAAATAGGCGAGCTTTGGTTTTTAAGACCTTCAGATGAATTTTAAATTAAAAAATATTTCTACACTTTATAAAAACATTACAGTATTATGACCCATCTACAGGAGTACGATCCTCAGATCTATAGCGCAATAAGGCACGAACTTGAAAGGCAAAATAACAAATTAGAACTTATTGCCTCAGAAAATTTCACAAGCATTCCGGTAATGCAGGCAATGGGTTCTGTTATGACAAATAAGTATGCTGAAGGCTACCCGGGAAAAAGATATTACGGCGGCTGCGAGTATGTTGATATAGCAGAAAACGTTGCAAGAGACCGCGCTAAAGAGCTTTTTGGAGCTGCGTATGCCAATGTTCAGCCTCACTCAGGCTCACAGGCTAATATGGCAGTTTATTTTGTTCTTGTAAAACCAGGTGATAAAGTAATGGGAATGGATCTCTCACATGGCGGACATTTAACACATGGTTCACCTGTAAATTTTTCAGGTAAACTTTATAACTTTACTCAGTATGGCATAAACCCTGAAACAGAAATGCTTGATTATGACATGATTGAAAAAGTGGCTCTCGTAGAAAAACCCAAAATGATAACTGTTGGAGCAAGCGCATATTCAAGAAATATAGATTATAAAAGATTCCGTGAAATTGCGGATAAAGTTAATGCTTTTTTACTGGCTGATATTGCGCATCCTGCAGGTTTAATTGCAAAAGGATTGCTGAATGACCCGGTTCCGCATTGCCATGTTGTTACAACTACAACACATAAAACACTGCGCGGACCAAGGGGCGGTATGATACTTATGGGCGCAGATTTTGAAAATCCATTCGGCATAAAAGCGCCAAAATCAGGCAGGATAAAAATGATGAGCGAGCTTATTGATTCAATGGTTATCCCCGGCATTCAGGGCGGACCGCTTATGCATGTAATTGCCGCAAAGGCAGTTGCTTTCAAAGAAGCGTTGCAGGGCGATTTTAAAAAATATGCTGAACAGGTAATAAAAAATGCTCAATCGCTTTCAAACAAATTGACATCATTTGGTTTTAAGATAATATCAGGCGGTACCGATAATCATTTGATGCTTATTGACCTGAGAAACAAGAATATTACAGGTAAACTGGCTCAGGAAACACTTGATGAAGTTGGTATGACATGCAATAAAAATGCCGTGCCGTTTGATGATAAAAGTCCGTTGATAACCAGCGGAATAAGGCTGGGCACACCTGCATTAACTACACGCGGTATGAAAGAAAAGGAAATGGAAATAATTGCTGAGATGATAAACGATGTGATTGCAAATCCGACTAGTGAAGATGTCAAGAAAAGTGTTGCGAAAAAAATTGATGACATTACATCTGAATTTCCGCTTTATCCTGAATTGTTCACCTGGTAATTTAATTTTAATATAATAATGATATTACCATTCATTGAAAATACTTTAGATATTGTTGCTGAAAATGATAAGAACAGCATTTTATCTGATAATTCAGCAAATGATGTTTCTGCGCTGGGAAATTCACTTCCTGAAAATATTGATTTCATAAGTAATGAAAATTTTCCCGCAGGTAGTACTGATAATAATACTTTGCAGGTTAAACAGAATAATGCAGATTCCTTTGAGATGAAGTATAAAACACTTATGAAAAAGATTGAAAAGGAAAGATTTGAAAGGGAATTATTAGCAGGCAACAGGTAATTTATGGCTGAAAACGATATTTTGCCTGAAACGGGCGTAACCGGTGAAATGGGTTTCTGGGAGCATCTTGAGGAATTAAGGTGGCGTTTAATTAAAGCGGCAATTGGGATTGTACTTGGAGGAATTATTGCCGCAGTGTTTATAGATTACATTATGAACGATTTTCTTCTTGCCCCTGCAAAACAAACCACCCCACCTCTGGAACTGATCAATCTTAAGCCATATGGGCAGCTTGTTCTTTATTTTGAAGTTATACTTGTTTGCGGAATAATTCTAAGCATTCCTAATATATTTTACCAACTTTGGAAATTTATTGAACCGGGTATGCTGCCCAGTGAAAGAAAATATATTTCAACAATTGTTGTTTTTTCAACTTTATGTTTTCTAGGTGGTATTTCGTTTGCTTATTTTGTAATGCTGCCAACAGCGTTAAAGTTTTTTGCGCAATTTGGCACAACAGCAATTACTAACAATATTGCCGTTGATGAGTATTTCAGTTTTGTAATATCTGTTATGCTTGCCGCAGGTGTGGTATTTGAGCTTCCGATGATATCTTTCTTTTTATCGAAACTTGGTATTTTAACGCCAAAGTTCATGCGCAGGTACAGGAAGCACGCTATAGTGATAATATTAATACTTGCAGGTGTTTTAACGCCAAGTCCGGATATTACAAGTCAGCTATTGCTTGGTATACCGCTGGTTATATTATATGAAATAAGTATTTTGATTTCAAAGTTTTCACAGCCTAAAAAAACTGAATAACAGAATAATTGAAAAATGGATCTTGATCTTAAGAAAATATCAGAGCCTATAGAGAACGAACTGGATGAGTTTAAAGTTCATTTTCGTGAAGCAATTCGCTCTAAAGTAGCGCTTGTTGACCTTGTAAGTAAATATATACTCCGGCAAAAAGGTAAGAAGATAAGACCTATTCTTGTTCTGCTTTCTGCAAAACTTTGCGGTAAGGTTGACCACCGTACTTATACTGCGGCTACGCTTGTAGAAATGCTCCATACCGCTACATTAATACATGATGATGTTGTTGATGATGCCAAAACACGGCGCGGACTTGCTTCAATAAATGCTGTATGGAAAAATAAAATTGCAGTTCTGATGGGTGATTATATGCTTTCCCGCGGGCTGCTTCTTGCGCTTGAAAACGATGAGTGCGGCTTCCTGAAGATAACTTCACGCGCAGTAAAACGTATGAGTGAAGGTGAATTGCTTCAGATACAGAAGAACAGGAAGTTTGATGTTGACGAAGAAACATATTTCAGGATAATTTCCGATAAAACTGCGTCACTTATAACTGCATGCTGTGAGCTGGGCGCTGCGAGCACATCAAAAGATAAGAACGAAATTCAGTTGATGAGCGAATTTGGCGAGAATATCGGTGTCGCATTCCAGCTAAGAGATGACCTTCTTGATTACATTGGCAAGAAAAAAATAATGGGTAAATCATCAGGCAGTGACTTAAAGGAAAAAAAGTTCACATTGCCGCTTATACACTCACTTAACAATTCCTCAAAAAAAGAAGCAAAAGATATTATGAACCTTGTAAAGAACGGTTCATATTCCAAGAGTAAAAGTATCGTAATGGATTTTATTAAAGAGTATAATGGCATTGAGTATACTATCAGCAAAACCACTGAATACTGCCAGACTGCAAAGATAAGACTTCAGGATTTTAAACCGTCTGAGACAAAAGATACTATGATGAAATTCGTTGATTTTATCAGCGAAAGAATTAACTGACCTTTAAAACCGGTAAAATTTTTACCGGAAATTTTAATTCATTTTAAATATGCCTCAAAAAATAGCAGCTATTATCGGAAGACCGAATGTAGGGAAATCATCCCTGTTTAACAGGCTACTGGGCAAAAAAATAGCAATTGTAGATGATATGCCGGGTGTTACCCGTGACCGTAATTACGGTGAGCTGGAGTGGAATGGAATAAAGTTCTTTTTAATAGATACAGGCGGCTACGTACCTAACAGCAAAGATAAAATTGAATCTGCTATTAGAGAGCAGGTAAAAATTTCTATTGATGAAGCGGATATTATTCTGTTCATTGTTGACGCAAAAACAGGGATATCACCTCTTGATCTTGAAATTGCAAAACTTTTGAGGAAAGAAGCAAATAAGGAAGAGAACTCTCACAAAAAAGTTATTCTTGTACTGAATAAAGTTGACAGCGCAAAAGATGAGCTGAGTATAACAGACTTCTACAGGCTTGGACTTGGCGACCCGATTGAAGTTTCAGCAATTGTCGGCAGAAAAACAGGCGACCTTTTAGATAAGATCACAGAAGGTATTTCAGCTGATAACAACGATGATGAGAATAACACAATTAAATTTGCAATTATTGGCAGACCAAACGTAGGGAAATCTTCCATATCTAATGCCCTGACACAGACAAACAGAAATATTGTCACTGATATCCCCGGGACAACAAGAGACCCAATAGATACTATTGTTAAGTATCACGGACAGGATATTACTTTAATTGATACCGCCGGATTAAGGAAAAAAAGCCGCATAAAACGCGCAGAAAGTCTTGAATATTTTTCTGCTCTAAGGACACACAGAAGCGTTGAAAGATGTGATGTTGCAATAATAGTAATTGACGCGACAACTATAGTAAGCAAGCTTTCAAAGTATACCGACCCTACAATGGCTATATTTAAGCTAAGCAAGGAAGATGTTGAAATAATAATTAAAGCAGGCGAGCTTAAAAAAGGTATCCTGATAGTTATCAATAAATGGGACCTTATCGAAAAAGATACAAAAACTGCTAAGATATTTGAGGAAAAGGTAAAAGAGCATCTTATTACATATGATTATCTGCCTTTTATTTTTACTTCAGCGCTTACAAAACAAAGAGTTTCTAAAATTATTGAGCAGGCATTAATTGTATATAATGAAAGAGCAAGAGAAATTAAGACAAGTGTGCTTAATGATAAACTGCTTCCGTATATTAAGGAATTCCCGCCCCGCTCAAAATCACACAGAGAGCTGAAGATAAATTACATAACACAGCTTAAACACTCACCTCCCGTTATTGGATTTTTCGCCAATCTACCCAGTGAAGTTGAAACTAACTACAAAAGATTTCTTGAGCATAAGATAAGGGATGAGTTTGGATTTATTGGTGTGCCATTAACACTTGTGTTTAAAAGCAAACATAAAGAGTAAGTTAAAACTAACGAATATAATGTTCGAATATTAATGATACCAATTATCAAATTCTTTTCATCTTTTTGAATAGCCCCGCTCTTTAGAGCGGGGGTTAAAATCCCAAAAAAATGGGACTTTAGTTCCCAATTTCATCTTTTTAATTATTACTCATTCAATTAATCACAATCTCATTTTCAATCTTATCATCATTATCGGCTCCTGCTCTTGTGGGGAATTCTTGCGAGAGCACCTCTCCCATTTCATTAATTAATGCCAGTATTCCTGTAGAATAATTCTTATTCCCGAACTCTTCTTTCAGCTTTTCTTCCATTTTATTCCATGTCTTATCTGGAATTTTCTTGAAAATCCCTTCATCTGCGATAATATCAAAATATTTTTCCTCAAAGATCAGGAATACTAAGATACCGGTATGCTCTTTTGTTTTATAGACCCCAAGCTTATCAAAATCCTTCATAGCAAGCTCGTGGTTTGAATATAATTTTTCAAGCAATGATTTCTTATTCCTGAAACTGAGCACAATTTCGCCAACAGTATTCCTTTCAACAGCATCAGCTGCCTGCTGAATCTCTTTCAGTTCATCTTCAGAAAAAAAATTATTTATCCACTGCTTATTACTCATTGTTACCAGTTATAGTCTAATTGATTTTTAATTTGCTTTTTATTGTTCATTGCTCATTGATCATTACTCATTGATAATTGAATTTACCATGACCCGCTCGATCCGCCGCCGCCAAATGAACCGCCGCCGCCTGAAAATCCACCACCGCTGCCGGAAGACCAACCGCTACCGCTGCCTCCACCGCCTGTAAACCACCAGTTATTTCTGCCCGATCTGCCTTTATTCCAACCGAATATTCTTGAAAGTATCGGCATACCAACTAAAAAAAAGAAAATTACAAATATTATAATAAATGGAAATGGTATACAGCAAATTCCTGTACCTGAATTGTTATCCTTGCTTTCCTTATCTGCTGTATATTCACCTTTTGTAACTTTAATTATCGCATCAACACCTGCATTAATACCATCGTAGAAATTCCCTTTTTTAAATTGCGGTGTAATCTCTTTTCTTATTATCTGACTGCTTAGCGCATCAGTTAATGCACCTTCAAGTCCGTAACCGACTTCAATCCTTAGCTTTCTATCATCTTTAGCAATATACAGTAATACACCGTTATTTTTTCCCTTTTTGCCGATACCATTTTGTTCGGCAAGCTCATACGATCTAGCTTCAAGCGAGCCGCCATCAAGTGATGGCTCCATCCAAACAACCAATTGCGTAGATGTTTCCTTATCAAATGCTGAAAGTTTTGATTCAAGTGATTTTAATTGTGAAGATGTAAGTGTTCCGGTTTTATCTGTGACATATGTCTTTATCTGATCAGTTGTAGCAATTGATTTTGAGCGCTGCGCTGCAACATTCTGCACAAATATGGTGAAAAATAAAAAAATCCAGTAATATTTAGCTGTTCTTAAAGTCATTGCCCCAAATTTATCAGTATTGACTAAATATAAAAACATAATAAAAAAGCCCCGTCCGGAGTACATGGGACGAGGCCTGGGAGAACATTTTGAAACAATAATGCAGACTTACTTAACAAGCATCATCTTCTTTACCTCTGTAAAATCTTCTGTATCAATTTTGTAGAAATATATACCTGATGCTTTTTCATTCCCGCTGAAGCTTATTTCGTAATTTCCTGCTGATTGCATTTCATTTACAAGCGTAGAAACCTGTTTACCGCTTATATCATATACATATAGTTTTACAAATGACTCTTTTGAAATTGAATATTTAATAGTAGTCATTGGATTAAACGGATTGGGAAAATTCTGAGATAGTGAATACTTTGATGGAATTTCATTTGAGGTAATCCCCATCGGGTCATCACCTGAAGATTCTCTTATCCAAATCCCCCTTCCGAATGTGCAGCCTGCAACATAGAATTTGCCGTTTATACCTGTGCTATCAATTCCCTTCAAGCCAGTTACATAAGCAGCATTGGGCATACCGTTATTCCACCTGTGCCAAGTAAGACCATTATCTGTTGTTCTGAAAACACCATAACCGTTAAATGAAGAGAATTCAAACCCGCCGGTACCGGCATAGATAACATTTGGGTTTGTAGGATGCGATAATATTGCCCCAATTGGCAGATTATCAGTTAAATTTCCCTGTATTGAATTCCATGTTACTCCAGCATCAGTAGTTTTGAATATTTCAGCGCCTGCTCCGGGTCTTAAACTTACATAAGCTATCTGGCTGTTTGATTGGTTAACATATATTGCATAAACTCTTTTTCCGGCAGGAAGATTGCTTGTTCTATCAAATACAGTACCGCCTGCTGAGATTACATAAAGTCTCTGGGCATCTGAACTGACAGTTGATACATATAAAGCACCTGAGCTTGCAGTATTGAATGTAGATATCCTGCTGGGTAATGTGCTTCCCCATTGAGACCAGGTTTGCCCATCATTAGTTGACCTGAACATTTTTCCTTCTGTTACACTGCCGCCTGATTTAAAAGTAAAAAACTGTCCGTTAGCATATTTTATAAATTCTTTAAAATTTTCACTATTATGAGGCAGATCAAGACCGGTTTCTGAAACAGACCAGTTAACCCCCGCATCTGTTGACCGCTTTCTGTGTAAAGTACAAAAACCACAGCCGGTATGACTTGCAACAACAGTATTGCATGTAACATCCTGTTTCATACTTGCAGAAACTCCATCTGTTCCTCCAAGCACTTGAGTCCAGGTAACACCCCTATCCGTAGTTCTTACAATACCGTTATCAAACAAACCACCCATAAAAATCTTATGAGCCGTAGCCCCGGCATCAAAATCATAAAACATAGCAGTTGGAAGATAATTTGTTGTCGAAGACCATGTCGCACCCGCATCATCTGAATACTGCATACCTCCGTGATTACATGCATAAACTATATTCCCGTTATAAAATTCAATACGATGGTAATCAACATGAATATCCGGATCAGCTACTTCGTACCAGATTGTGCCTCCGTTTGAGGTTCTATACAAAGGTATGGCTCCAAGAAGCAGTATATTACTGTTTGTAGGAGATACTTGAATTACATTTGTCCCGTAGTCAATGAAATTCTGCCTTAATGATAATGGAGGTGAAATATCAATATTCCAGGTAGCGCCTCCATCTGTCGATTTTTTTACAACATTTAATATATCATCATTTATACAAATGCTCACAAACATAATTGCCGGATTAGCCGGGTATGAAGTTAAACCCACACTTCCGTAATTGGAAGATGGGAGACCTGTAAAAACTTGTGAAAATGAAGGCGTATTCGTAGTAGATCTGAATACTCCAATATCTCTAACTCCAAGTACAATAACATTATTATTATCATTTCTAAAACAGAAGTTCATAACATCACCGCCGCTATAACAATTTGTCCAGTTTAATCCGGAATTAGTAGATACAAAAAATCCGGTTGTTGTGCCGGCATAAACTCTGGTTGGACTTGCAAATCTTATTGTCCGGCAAATTCCAAAATTCTTAGCCGGTTCAACACGAGTCCAATTTGTACCTGCATTTG
>JANPBV010000052.1:0-2079 GCA_031430615.1 Ignavibacteria bacterium
ATTTTCTCTATTTATCAATTATACAATAAAGGTTATCTTGCGCACTATGGATATTACTTTATTTAATACATTAGGCAGAGAAAAACAGGTATTTGTACCAATTGTACCGGGCAAAGTTGGGCTGTATACATGCGGACCCACGGTCTACGACTACCAGCATATAGGCAACTTCCGCACGTTTATGTTCGAGGATTTCCTGAAGCGTGTATTATTGTACAACGGGTATGATATTACGCACATTATGAATATAACCGATGTTGGACATTTAGTAAGTGATGGCGATGAAGGTGAAGACAAAATGGAAAAAGGTTCAGCCCGCACAGGAAAAACTGTTTGGGAAATTGCGGAATATTATACACAGTTCTTTCTTGATGACGCGAAGGCGCTTAACATACTCGAGCCAACAAAATACACAAAGGCAACCGAGTATATCAAAGAACAGGTTGATATGATAAAATGCCTGGATGATAAAGGCTTTACATATGTAACAAGTGATGGCGTGTATTTTGATACATCAAAGCTGAATGATTACGGCAAGCTGGCAAACCTTGATATTGAAGGTTTGGAAGAAGGCACGAGAATTCAATTTTCTACAGAGAAGAAAAATAAAACTGATTTTGCGGTGTGGAAGTTTTCACCTAAGGGCGAACAGAGGCAAATGGAGTGGGATTCACCCTGGGGGAAAGGCTTCCCGGGCTGGCATTTGGAGTGCTCAGCGATGTCGAAGAAGTTCTTAGGTGATACGTTTGATATTCATTGCGGCGGAATTGATCATATTCCTGTTCACCACACCAACGAAATTGCGCAATCGGAATCATGCAACGGCAAGCCGTTTGTTCACTACTGGCTGCATGGCGCCTTCCTGGAGGAAGATTCAGGGAAGATGAGTAAATCAAAGGGTGAATTCCTGCGGGTGAAAACTTTAATTGATAAAGGTTACACGCCAATGGATTATCGCTACTTATGTCTTGGCACGCATTACCGCAAACGGCTGTTATTCAGCTGGGATTTACTTGATCAGGCGAAAGTAACATTCAGCAGGCTTAAACAGAACATACAAACAATACGCGATGATGTGAAGAAAAATTCTGACCCGCGTGACGCAACAATGCCCGGGGATATTAAGGAAAAATTCACCGAAGCCGTTAACGATGACCTTAACATGCCGCAGGCTTTGGCGGTGCTGTGGGGCGTTGTCAGGAACGATAAGCTCTCAAGCATAGAGAAGATGAATTTGATAAACGATTTTAACCGTGTGCTGGGGCTTGATCTTGATAAAGATATTGAAGCGGGGAACACAAACGTTCCCGCCGAAGTAATGGAGCTTGTTGAAAAACGCATTGCCGCAAAGAAAGCAAAAGACTTTAAGAAAGCTGATGCAATACGTGATGAGTTAAAAGCGATGGGCTGGGAAATTCTGGATAAGAAAGATGGTGTTGAAGTGAAGAAAATTAGGAATTGAAAATTAGAGACTTCTAATTAAAATATTTTATTATATTTAAAATATGAAAACTATAATTTTAACCCCAAAGAGCAAATCTGAACTAGCAACTCTATCAACATTTCTAAAGAAAGTTAAAATAGAGGCAACTTATTTAACCGAAGAAGAAAAAGAAGAACTAGGGTTGAAAATATTGATGAGAGAAGCAGACAGAAAAAAAACTGTAACCAGAACAACAATAATCAGGAAATTAAAATCTGCATGAAAGTTGAATTTTTAACAAAATTCAACAGAGATCTTGATAAACTCACAGATTTAAACTTAAAGAAAAAAATATTTAAAGTAATTTTAGAATGCGAACAAACCCTTTCAATTCATGAAATCAGGAATATTAAAAAGCTCAAAGGGGATAGAATTTCATATAGCATAAGAATTGGTGATTACCGATTAGGTCTTTATTTTGAATACGGCATTATTCAGCTTGCAAGAATCGTTCACAGAAAAGATATTTATAAAATATTTCCATAATAAAATAACCACATGAAAAACCGCATCGCATCAATTTTTGTACTGGCATTAATTTTCACGGCGGCAAATGTTTATTCACAGAAGGCTTATGATGTTGAAGGAAGATACTC
>JANPBV010000053.1:0-1775 GCA_031430615.1 Ignavibacteria bacterium
TGTACAATCGTTAGACCGCCTGCTGTTTACGGTCCGCGTGATTACGCTATTTATGAGTATTTCAAATCCATGAGCCGCGGTTTACAGCCAATGATAGGTTTTGATAACAAGCTTGTCAGCCTGATACACGGTGTAGATTTGGTGAAAGGATTCATACTTGCCGGTGAAAATGATATATCATCATCAAGCGTTTACTTTATATCATCAGAAAAATTTTATAACTGGCTGGATGTTGGCGAAATAACAAAAAAGTTACTCGGCAGAAAAACCGTAAAGCTTACAATTCCCCATTTTGCTGTTAAGACCACAGCTTTTTTCAGTGAAGTGTTTGGGTTCTTTTCACCCAAACCTGTTGTGTTGAACAGGGAAAAGGCAAGGGAGCTTACACAGCAGTACTGGATATGCTCAATTGAAAAAGCTAAGCGCGAGCTTGGATTTAAGGAGACATTCACACTGGAAGAAGGCTTTAAGGATACAATTGAATGGTATAAGAAGGAAGGATGGCTGAAGTAAACACACAGTTGTTGGTGACAACACCAACAACGGGGAAAATTGAATGGCATAAGAAGAAAGGATGACTGAAGTAATTACGAATTAACTGCCTTTGGCAGTCAGGCGAATTAGGAATTACGATAATAACTTAAAGATTTCATTAAAAATCCATAGTAATCATTAAAGCTAACAAGCGTTAAGCTTTTAAGTTCATATTATGTAAATCAATATAATATAATTATTTAGTATTATATATTATTTATTGATTTACCCCTTCAATACGTCCTTTTCAATTGACTAAAAAGCAATTTTTCGCTATTTTTGTGGTTTGTAACAATTTCAGCTAAACAAATTTAATATAAAGGTTATACAATGGCTACAGTAAATTTATCAGCTCAGAAAAGAGATGACCTGGGCAACTCAACTACCAAGACTGCAAGGAAAAAAGGGAATATTCCCGGTGTATTTTATTTTAAGAATGCTCCTGCAATTGCTATCAGCGTAAAAGATACGGCGTTAAACCCGTTTGTTTATACTTCAGAAGTAAGAATAATAAATTTACAGATAGAAGGTTCAGAAAAAGCGCAGAACTGTATTTTAAAAGATGTTCAGTTTGATGCTGTAAGCGATAAACCGATACATTTTGATCTTCTTGGAATTTCAGAAAATGAGACCATTAAGGTTATTGTGCCTATAAAGCTTGTTGGCGCGCCAATTGGCGTAAGAGATGGCGGAGTTATTCAGCATACCCTGCACTCACTTGAAGTTGAGTGTCTGCCTGTTAACATTCCTTCACACATTGATGTTGAAATTGCCGGGCTTTCTATTGGAGACTCAATTCACATTGGCGATCTTAAGATAGAGAACGTTGAAATACACGGAGCAGCCGGAGCAACAATAGTAGCGGTAGTACCTCCTGCAGTTGAAAAGGTTGAAACACCTGAAGGTGAAGCAGCAGCAGCGGCTGAGCCGGAAGTTATCGCAAAAGGCAAGAAAGACGAAGACGACGAAGAGAAGAAATAGTTTAACAATTAGTAATGACCAATTATCAATGAGCAATAGTACGGTATTTCAACCTGAATGTTTTTATTGTTAATTGAAAGCTGGTGATTGAAAATTGTATCTAATAGTTGGATTAGGTAACCCGGGGTCCGGGTATCACAATACAAGACATAATGCAGGGTTTTTAGTCATAGATAAGCTTGCGGAGTTCTTTAAAATAGAAACATTTGAATTTGAAGAGAACTACCTTTATGCGGTAACTGATTATGCAGTAACGGACC
>JANPBV010000054.1:0-17284 GCA_031430615.1 Ignavibacteria bacterium
TAAGCTATAGGATTACAAAAGAAAAGAGATTAGGAGTTGATTCAGGATTAAAGATTACTCATTTAGGAGGCTCAAGTTTTAAAACTGAAGATAATTGGCGGCTTCATGGAAGATATATTGTGAGTATGATGTATTTTTTCGGAAAACATTATAGCCGTTCAAGAACAATATTTTTAAAATTATTTGTATTTTTAAATTCATATCTGATATTATTTTTAGAAACACTGAAAAAACCCTTTGGTAAGAGTAATAACTATAGAATTAAAAAACATAAATATTTGTTAGCTTTATTAAAAGAAGTAAATTGATAAGCATAGTAATACCAAATTATAACGGACTGGAACATTTAAAGACCTGCTATGAATCTTTGAAAAAACAATCTATGCAGGATTTTACTGTAATACTTGCTGATAATGGTTCTGAAGATGAATCTGCAAATTATACAATTGAGCAATTCCCGGGTTCAGTAATAATTAAAATTGGTTATAATTCAGGTTTTGCAAAAGCAGTTAATGAAGGAATAAAGTACTCAGTTAATAATTTAAATATCGAATTCATTTTTTTATTAAATAATGATATTGAGTTGAAACCGGATTTTCTTGAAATAGTGCTTAAAACCTACAAAAATGAGCCCAAAGCATCAATTTTGGCTGTAAAAATGCTTAACTATTTTAACAGAAATATAATTGACGATTGCGGAGATTTCATTAAATCAGGAGGCGGCTCACCACTTGCCAGAGGACACGGTGAAAAAGATGCAGGACAGTATGATAAAACAGAATTTATTTTTGGGGCATGCGCAGGCGCTGCTATTTACAGGAAAGAATTGTTCGAAAAAAACGGTTACTTTGATGAATCTTTCTTTGCGTATTATGAAGACATTGATTTCAGTTTCCGCGCTCAGCTTGCAGGATATAAATGTCTCTATCAGCCTGAAGCGGTATGTTATCATAAAAGAGGTGGGACAAGTTCAATTGCAACGCACGGCTTTCAGACAGAAATGTGCGAAAGGAATCTTGTACTTATGAGAATAAAGAACTATCCCTTATCAACATATATTCTATACCAGCCATTATTTTTTATTGCGCGAATAAAAAGATATTATTCATTTATCAGGTTTCACTCCTTCGCTATTTTTTGGAGGGGCTTCAGGGGATATATAAGAGGTATGGCTTTGCTTATCACAAAACTACCTGAAAGATTTAGGATACAAAAGAATAGAAAAGTATCTTCATCATATATAACCGATTTATTTAAAAAATGAAAGAACCTGTATCAATAATTATTCTGAACTTTAGCGGAAAACAGTTCCTCAAGGATTGTTTAAGTTCAGTATTGGCTCAATCATATAACAACTTTGAAATTACGTTATTTGATAATAATTCAACTGATGGCAGTATTGAATTTGTAAAGAGTGAAATTCGGGACTCAAGGGTTAATATCATTAAATCTGAAACTAATTTGGGTTTTGCAGGAGGAAACAATGAAGCCATGAAATATTGCAATAATGATCTCGTTATACTCCTTAATAATGATACAATTGTAAAAGAGTTTTGGCTTGAAAATCTAGTTTCATCTATGAATGGAAGTAAAACGGTTGCTTCTTCATATGTTATAACAAATGGAATTCCTGAGAAATATTACACTACAAATGGCTCCGTATCATACCTTATGTATAACATCATGAACATTTTTCCAAATATTGAAGATGAGTTCTACCCTAATGGCTGTTCTTTGATTTTCAGAAAAAGTGAAATTGGTGAACCTTTTGATAAGGATTACTTTTATTATGGTGAAGATGTATATCTTGGATTAAAAGCACGGTTTATGGGTATGAGTATTAAATTTGTGAATGATTCCATTGTTGAGCATTTTGGAGGCGGTTCGCTTTCGGGTAATTCATTCAAAACATTCTGCATGGAGCGTAACAGGTTCCTGAATCTTTATTCATTTTTTAGTATTTGGTTTATTATCAGGCTCCTCCCATATATAACATTAAATCATACAGCAAAATTGATTTATTCATTATTTTCAAAGAAGTATTCAACATTAGGTATTATCAAAGCATTCCTATGGTTTTATATAAATATTCCGGCAATACTTAAAAAACGCAAATTGATTTCACATATCAAGAGAGTTGATGAAAAAGAAATAATTAAATATATTTCATGCAAAATATTGAATGATGGTACTATGATCGCTTCAATTATCAATAATATATCTTATATTTATTCCAGATTGATGGGGATAAAGCCAATTGAATATTACCTCAAAAATAAACTCCCTTTATAACAGATACTTCACTAATCACTTACTACAATCAATTTTAATGCTTATTTTTGTACTATAACAAGATAATTATTGGCAAAAATTAAGATTTTACAGCTAATTGATGGTGGTTTTTTAGGCGGTGGACAGACGAATGTACTATCTATAGCCAAAAATCTGGATAATAATAAATTCTCTGTTTCTATTGCAGCAGCCGGTGGCGGCAAGTTTGAAGATGAAGTGAATAAAAATAATATTCCGTTTTATTCAATTGAGCTTCCTAAATTACTTAGGACAAAATATCTTAAAAATCTTGAGTCATTACAAGAACAGGATAAATTTGATATTATACATTCTCATGGCGGGGTTGCAGGATTCTATGGCAGGATTTTAAAAAAACATCATGCGGAGATCAAGTCGGTTCATACTATCCACGGGATACATTATATCAACAGCGGTAATTTGATACGTAAAAATATTTCGAGAACTATCGAGCAATACCTCGTTCAGTTTACTGACAGAACAATATGCGAAACACATAATGATTTCTTAACAGCAATAAAGAATAAAATTGCGGATATAAATAGAACAGATATAATTCCAAATGGCATTAATATCTCAAAGTTCGCAAATCTCAAAAAAAATCATGTATTAATTAACGAATTAGGATTTAATGAACAAAATTTTATAGTAGGTAATATTTCAAGATTCGATGAGCAGAAAAACCAAAAATTGATACTTCAGGCGGCATATTTTCTTGTAAGGAAATATCCCCAAATGAGATTTATTTTTGTAGGAAGCGGTAACTATCTGCAGCAAATGAAAGATCTGGCGCGTGATTCCAATATTGAAGAGTATATCCATTTTGCCGGTGAGCAGGATGACCTGGTAAAATACTATTCTATCTTTGATATTTTTGTTTTTCCCACTTTGTGGGAAGGAATGCCGTATGTACTGCTTGAAGCAATGGCTTCCAGACTGCCGATAATTTGCAGCAGAATTCCGAATCTGATTGAAGTTATTAAACCTGATTTCTCGGCGTTGGTTATAAACCCAACAGATATGGATGACCTGTTCAGGAAAATATCTGCTTTGTATCAAAGTGAAGAATTAAGGAATGACCTGGCGCAGAATGCAATGATAGAATCAACGCAATATGATGAATCCGAAATTATTCCAAAAATTGTAAATATTTATAATGAGGTTTTAAAAAATTGAAAAGGATAGGCATATTTGGCGGAACATTTGACCCTATACACACAGGTCATTTAATTATGGCAGAAAATGTTCTGGAACAAATACATTTAGATACCGTTCTTTTCATTCCGTCAGGCAATCCTCCTTTAAAAGATGCCGATAATGTTGCAGATGCAGAACACAGGATTAATATGGTAAATCTTGCAATTGAAGAGAATCCATCATTCAGTGTTTCAGATATTGAAATTACACAAAATTCTGATGAACCATCTTATACAGTGAATACTTTAATGAAATTAAGGCAGCAATATCCTGCCCAACAGGTAAAATTCTATCTTATTATTGGCATGGACCAGTTGATTGACCTGCATAAATGGAGAGATCCGGGTAAGTTATTCCTGCTCTCCGAGGTAATAGTAATAAACCGTCCGGGTTACTTAATTCAGCAGGTAGAAAATGAATACAGCAGGCAGGGTATTTTTGTACCTGTTCCAAATATTGATATCTCTTCAACGGATATCAGGTTCAGAGTTCAGGAAAACAGGTCAATAAAATACCTTGTACCTGGAAAAGTTGAAAAATACATAACAGATAATAAATTATATAAATAACCAGCGCTTTATTTATGCAAAAAAATAACGGAATAGTTGTGATGAAGTTCGGAGGAACTTCAGTCCAGGATAGCGATTCAATAAATAATGTAATTAATATTATAAAGGATAACCCTTTAAAAAAAGTTGTGGTCGTTTCCGCAATTTCCAGGGCTACTACTGCTTTGGAAAATATTGCGCGTTTAGCATCTGAAAAAAATGTTCAGGAGGCAGAAGGATTACTTGAAGATATAATAAACCGGCATCATGCTATAATTGATACACTTGTTACCGATGGCGCGCTTAAATCAAAAGCGGCAGAAAAAATAATAGGTTACCATGTACAGATAACAGAGTTAGTTAAGGGACTTTCAATAATAAATGAACTTTCATTAAGGATACTTGATGCTTTCAGGGTATTTGGAGAATTAATGTCTTCAACAGTAATCTATCATGCTATGGTTAATGATGGAATAGATGTTGAACTTATTGATTCACGTGATATAATTAAAACCAACAACGATTTTTCGCGGGCTTACCCTAATTTTGAAATATCACAGAATAATGCTGATAGAATTGTAAAACCATTGCTTAATAAGGGTAAAATTGTTCTGGCACAGGGTTTCATGGGTTCGACTGAAGATGGTATTTCAACAACAATGGGAAGAGAAAGCTCGGATTTTTCTGCCGCAATTTACGGCTCACTAGTTGATGCTGATGAGATACAGATATGGACTGATGTAGATGGTGTTTTAACATGTGACCCAAATGTTATCAAAAATGCTTTAAAGCTGACTGAAATTTCCTTTAAAGAAATGGAAGAATTATCCAATTTTGGCGCAAAAGTTCTGCATAAGAACTCAGTTAAACCTGCATTGAAGAAAAATATTCCGATAAAAATACTAAACTCTAAAAATACAGGTTCTACCGGAACATTGGTAAGCTCGAAATTAAGTTACCCCGAGCATATTAAATCAATAACTTACAAGAAAAATATTATTGTTTTAAGAGTGAAGCCAAAGGAATCTTTGAACCAGTTTATTTTCTGGGAGATGATGTTAAATATCCTATCAAGGCATAAACCTCAAATTGATATTTTGATCTCTTCCAACAATGCGTTAATTATCGTAATAGCAGAGAGCGCTTATACAAAAATTCATTACGATGAGCTTAAGAACGAATTTGATGAAATATCTGATTGCGAGATCGTTAAAGATAAAGTATTAATAACACTTGTTGGTTCAAATCTAAGTTCAATAAATAACTTTGAGCAAAGCGTTTTCATCTGTAACACGGGAATAAAAGCTGAATCAATTATATATGGTTTTAATCCGCATAGCTTTTCATTACTTGTAAACAGCATAGAATGTGATATTGTCTTGAGGAATCTGCATAAACAATTCTTTGAAAATCACCCAGCTGATAGCGGTTTATTTGAAAAATTAGGTAAAAAATCAGAAAAGAGTATAGCATAATGATAAATCTAGCGCTTGTTGGTTACGGCAAAATGGGCAAAATGATTGAATCAATTGCCACAAAAGAAGATTTTAATATTACCGGAACATTTGATTTAATAAATCCGGTAAAAGAACACCTAAAGGAAAAGACTGATGTTGCCATAGAATTTTCTACACCGGCAAGTGTTATAGAAAATATAGAATATCTTTCTTCAAGGGGTATTGATATTGTGTGCGGGACAACAGGATGGTATAATAAATCAGCAATAGTTAAGGAAATAATAAAAAAGTACGGTACTGGTTTTATTTACGCAAGTAATTTTTCTGTGGGAGTTAATATCTACTTTCAGATCATTAAGTATGCTTCATCAATAATTGATAAGTATCAGCAATATGATGTAAAGCTCTCAGAAACTCATCATACCCAGAAGCTGGATAAACCCAGCGGAACTGCCATCAGGACAGCGGAGTATATTCTGGAAAACATAAAACGCAAAGATAAATTTGTTAACGATTCTGATAAAGCAGCTATTGATGAAATAAACATAACATCTAAAAGGATTGATAACGTTGTAGGCAGACATGAAGTTGATTTTGCAAGCGAGTCTGATGTAATTTCATTGGTACATAATGCAAAATCACGCCTGGGATTTGCTGAAGGCGCGCTGCTTGCTGCGAAATTCATTAAAGGTAAAAAAGGGTTTCACAAATTTGAAGATATTTTCAACAATCTAACATTATAATAAATGGAAGAAAATAAAGATCAAATACAGGTAGAACAGGAAGATACAGCGCAACCGCAGGAAAATATTTCTCTTGGCGATGCTATGGCGGGAGTATTTTCTGAACCCGGAGAAACATTTTTAGCTGTAAAGGTATCTACAAAGAAAAATTACTGGCTGATTCCCATCATTATAGTTATTGTTATTAGTATCATTGCAAGTATACTGGTTTTAAGAGATGAAGAGCTTGCTTCAGGCATAAAAGAGAAGCAGATGAAAGCTATGAATGAACGAATGGATAAATCAGTTAAAGAAGGCAGTATTACCCGTGAACAGGCTAACCAGCAAATTGAGCAATCAAAAAAATTTACGTCAGGTTCTATGATGATGATTTTCGGACTGGTTTTTTCGGTATTAGGGGTACTTTTCTTCTTCTTTTTTAAAGCTCTGGTCTATTGGGGAGGCTTGAAAATATTTAAAGGAACAAGTACGTATATTGATATCATGAATGTTTTAGGGCTTGCCAGTATCATCACAGCTATTCAGCTTGTAGTTGATACTGTACTTGCAGTAATTATGGGAAAATTAATGGTAAATATAGGTCCCATTTTGCTATTCAGTGAAGATGCCCTAGGTACGAATATTTATACACTTCTGGCGCATTTTGATCTAATTAATATTTGGTACCTGGTAGTAGTTGGTATTGGACTGGCAAAAGTTTCTAACCTAAAAAGTTCAGTAACTTTATCGTTTGTTTTCGGGCTTTGGCTAATTTGGGTAATGTTAACCTCGTTCGGTCCATTTGGAATGTTTGTCGGCAGATAAAAATTTTTAAAAAACCGGGCATCTGCAAATCAGGAAGCACTGAGGATTCAGCCTTTCTGAGAGCCCTCGTGCATAACACCCGGTTGTTAACTTTGTTTGTAAGCTCTTACAATATTACTTACAATTACGAGATTTGTCGTTATTTTATCAAAATCATTTTTTGTGATTTGGTAAAACTGCCTGATTTTAAAGTATAGTAATATACTCCGCTTGGGTAGTTTCCTGAATTCCAGGTAACCTCGTAGGAACCCGTGTTTAAAACTTCACTAACTATATTATCTACTCTTTCACCTAATGCATTATATATACTTAACTCAGTATATGATTTTTCGGTTATGCTGAATTTAATATTGGTTGATGGATTAAACGGATTCGGATAATTCTGCTGAAGCGAATATGTTTCGGCAACTTCTGAGTTCTTTATAATTCCAACAGGTATATTGGATACCCTGACCTTGCCGGCTTGCTGAATCGTATTTACATTCATACTTCCTCCATTATCTTTGTAGACAAAAACAATCAGGTAGCTATTATAAGGATTATATGTATTTGAAACTGAATAATTAACGGTTTTATTGATAACCTGATTATAGTTCCATGCGGTATTTGTAACAAGCTCACCGGTTGCTCCGTTTATCATATCTCTTACAACGTGGTCAAGTCTGTAATTAGAACTTCCCGGGCACTGGCCATTACCGTTTTGTAAAACCGTAATAATACTATCTTCGGCAAAAACGTAATTTACGTAGTAGTTTCCGGATAAATTACCCAATGCTCTAAGCTGTATATTAGCTGTAAGCTGTCTTGAAGGTATATCATAATTTTTGTTTATGATAATTTCTACAGACGCAGTATCGTTGTAATTTGAGCCAACAGTTGGCATCCAGAAAGCCCTGGTTTGAGGCGCGCCGGTTCTATTTACAGTTGCGCTGGCATAACTTGAAAAGCTCATTAATGCCAGTATATTATTACCATTAAAGTTTCTATAAGGATCTGTGCTGGTTGGCTGACCATGATAGCTGACTACAATTGTATTAGGAAATTGAACAAGAATGCTATCCTTTATTACTCTGTGCGCGCATGGACATGTAGGACACCATGTACCTGTGCAGTATTCAAATAATGTGTATTTAGGTATTGAATAAATATTGAAAGTTGAAAGGCATATAAATAAAGCAAAGAAAATTTTTTTCATGTTTCTCCTTATTTAGTTTATTAAATTTAATCAAAAATAAACTATAATTAGGAAACATCATTTAACTGAAATTGATTTTTTAGTATTTTTTAATTTTCTGTAAATTTCAGGCGAAACCAAAAAGTGTTGTTTAAATAACCTGCTGTATGATGATAGATTTTCGTAACCTGCTTTTCTGCTGATTTCAGTAATATTAAGGTCAGTTTTGACTAACAATTTTTGAGAGTACTCCAGTCTCCTAAATGTAAGATATTGATGTGGTGTCTTAGAATGAATCTTTCTGAATAACCTGAGAAAGTGATGAGGACTTAGACAAGCTATTGATGATACACGATTTAGCGAAATGTTCTCATCAAACGATGCATCTATAAAATCTTTTGCTTTACATAATCTTTTATAGAGTTCGATTTTAGTAGATGGTTTTATCGACGGAAATGAACGGATTTCACATACTATTCTTTTATGAACATAAAACAATAATGATAGAATCAAATGAAATTTTTCTTCTAAATAAAGATTATCTATTGTATTGTTGCGAATTTGATTTCTAAGAGAAAACAGAACAGGTGAAATAACATTATCATGTGAATATGTCTTTTCAATAAATAAAATAGGTTGAACATTTCCTCCACTTTCACAGTATTCAATAATATCTTCATAACTTTTAGAGAGTAGTGAACCTAGAACATTATCTGCTATCGCTTTTTCGAAAAAAAGAGAAAATGTTTCAACAGTTGTACAAGAGTTAACATATCCGCTATATTCCTGATCCCTGTTTAAAACCAGGTATGAGTTGTCATCTATCCTGAATTTACAGGAATCTGTTTCGTATTTTTCGCATCCGTTAAAAGCGCATTTAAGAGATAATCCCGACTTCTTCTTATTAAAAGAAATGTGATTGCTAAAGGCATTAACAATCACATTCGTACTTGTAAACTTCTTAAAATAGTCCGCCGTATTTATTGCCGGATTTTTGTGATTGAAATAGTCTCTTATTAAAGTAAATTCCATTTATTAACAGGTAAAAGCTAAATTTACTATATTTTTATTAGATTTACTTTAACAAAAATTGCTTATTTTATTTAGAAAGTATCATTTTTCTTGTAATAACAGTATTTCCACTTGTTAATGTGTAAAAATAAATTCCCGATGAAAGCGCTGTTCCGTTAAAGTCTATCGTGTATCTTCCTTCCTGTTTATATTCATTAAATATCACAGCAACTTCCTTACCCAAAATATCATATACAGTTAAACTTGCAAACTCACTTTTGGGGATATCAAATGTTATTTTTGTTGAAGGATTAAACGGATTTGGATAATTTTGATACAAAGAATAATTCAAGGGAGTTTGTGTTCCTAATGCGGGAATCCCTATTAACTGATTAGTCAGCAATCTTGCTAAAGGTCCGCCATATGCTCCCATATCATTCCTTAAACCGCCACGGGAGGGGTACTTAGCAAAAGTAGCATTATTGGGGTCTTCTATATCATTATAAATTGCGCTTGAATCACCTTTATCAATACAGGGAGAGCTGACCAGCAGCACATAATTTGAATCTGCAAACAATGGATCAATGCTTAAATTACCTGAACCCGGATATCCACCTTGTACATTTGAATACGTAATATTCATCGAACCTGAAGCCTGTAAATTTGAGGGAGATGTATTTCCCCATATTATGTTATTTCTTAAAGAAGCAAAGCTTCCTCCGTAAACACCGCAAATTCCTGATGTGGATGAATTGCCTGCTATAGTATTGTTGGTTATTATACATGGCCTGCTAAATACATTATTCAGCCATAAACCTGAGCCTGCGCCAAATTGGAAAGAGCCATAGTTAGAGCAGATGACGTTGTTATAATACTCGCCGCCGGTGTAATTAAGGACTACTCCTGCTCCATACCTTGCTGTATTGTTCATTACAATATTATTATAAAATCTTACATAACTATCTCCAATTCTGACGCCGCCGCCGCCAGTACTGCTTACACCTGTAATATTTGTAACAATATTATTATATATGATATTATTTTTTATTATAGGAGATGAATATTGCACTAAAATTCCCCCGCCTTCGCGATATACCCCTGCAAAATGCTCATCGTTCCATTTTGTTCCATTGCCGCCAGTAATAGCAAAACCCTGCAGTACAGTTGTAGAATCTTCATGATTTGAAATAATTACACAACTCCCGGTATCAGCGCTTTGAGGAGCGCTGCCATTGATTACTGTTGCAAGTATAACAGCCGGATTATTTGACTGGTAATAAGTACTTGTTACCACAATATTTTTACCTCTAAAGTTAATGTTCTCCATATATGTGCCCGGAGCCACTAATACTGTATCGCCATTTATAGCGGCATTAATTGCGGATTGGATAGTAGTATAATCAGCGGGTACATTTTTAATAGTTGAGTAAACATTGAATGTAACCAAAACGAGGGCTAAAATTAATAAAAAAAGTTTTTTCATTTAAATTTGTTAGTTTGTAAAATTAAAAATTTCTCTGAATTCTTTATGATTTAATATTTCTCTTATTACCAAAACAAAATCAGGCGGCTCCTGGAAAGGATTTTCTCTGAATAATTTTTGTGATTTACTATCCAGTATTTCGTCAAATCTTTCTGATCTCTCTCCTGCTGTACTTTCAACAGAGTGAACATAATTTATATTGAACAATAATTTTTTTGGATTAACATATCCGCTTTCAATCAGAACTTTTGTCTTTTTTTCACATTTGCAGGGATTATTTTTATCCATCAGCCCGCAGCGGTTATACATAAAATTTAATATCTGTTTTCTGGCACGTGATAGCTTTTGCCTGAAGTTATCACGGCTTATATCCATAATTTCAGAACCAACTTTATCAGTTACCTGGAAAATGACACCCAGTATATATATCATCCGCTGCTCCCTATCCAGGCAAAGCAGCATTCCTGACATACAACTGACCTTTACTTCATTCACCAGAGTTCTCATTTCAACATTATAATTTTCCTGATGAGGAAGCTCGTGGTCAGGTACATTTTCTATTATTTTCCAGTATTCATCAAAATTACTTGAATGATTTTTCTCACCCAGCGATTTCTTCATGTTGAGTACCTGGTTTATGACTATTCTGTAAGCCCATGTCCTGAAACTGCTTTCCTTTCTGAATGTGGAAAGTTTTGTGATTATCTTAATTAATACTTCCTGTGTGATATCTTCGGCTTCCTGCGGATAAAAAACCATTCTAAGCGCAATATTATATATCCATGCCTGGTGACGATAGATAAGATCCTCAAGTGATTTTTTGTTCCCCAGTAAAGCTTCTTCAATCAACTGCCCATCTTTTTGGTCAGTTGATTTCTTCTCTATAAACGGATTTACTATCATATATATTTAGACATTATTTTTTTGGCTGTGTGACAGCATGATTTTGGAGGGCTAAGTTATTGTTTATAAATTGTTTAATTGTTTTGAAAATTAGTACATTATTCTGATTTATTTCTAAACATATTTCTGGTATGAACTTTCTGTAATTGCCTCTCTATAACAGCATCTGCGAGTAATGCTGAAATTTCATCTTTGGAAGGATTATTAAAAATATCATCGGTTTTCTTTTGACCAACATCGATCCTGTATAATACATATACTAACTTTTCAATATTTTTATCAAGTAATTCCCTTATCCTTTCGGATAGAATATAATGCAGATCTTCGAGTGATATTATTTCCCGTTTCTGTAATTCAAAATTTACAGAAACAATATTGAACACTTCCTGTGGTTCACTTAACATATATTATTATCATTGTAATTTAATTGCTTCATAAAATGTTACCTCACCCTCAATTATTTCATACTTTACCTCTATTGGATTGCAGCATACCTCGCAATCTTCAACATAGGTTTGAACAGGCACAGTAGTATCCAGAATAAATGATATCTCCTTCCAGCAATAGGGACAATTAAAAAAATATTCCATTTTAGATTCTGTTTATTGTTTCCAGTTCGCAAGTATGCACGTTCCATGCAAAACTTTCATTTTTTAATAGTTTTCTGACTTTACTTATATGGTCAAATAATTCTTTTCTGCCCGCATTTTTTACCAGTTCACCTATATATCCAAATAAAGAATAGTCCATAGCGCAAGAATTATTCCCCTGCCTCTTCCCAACAGTACAGGTACTGCACTCCCAATTAACAAATTTGCATAACGGAACGCATAGTAAAAGCTCATCAAAACCATCCGGCCAGTCTGTAGCCAGCCATGCATCATAGTTTCTGCCGCGGGCAGAAATATCTAATAAGTCATACCAGCTGTTATCATCGTTGACTATTTCTTCAAGAGCATCAAGCTGTTGTATTGTGAGATCTATAGCAGCTTCTTCAGTTGAACCTTTACTTATCCATAACTGGTAAATATTATTATAATTAAGCAGTTTATGCAGCATTTAATTTATTTATTTTTTTACTTATACTTTTCCAAACGAGTATAGCTGATACTATTAAAGTACCTGCTATCAGGAAAGGTGATGAAAATACTTCGGTATTCAATCCGGAAATAAATGGTATACCACCTGCCGCTATAGCCAGCCCGAATGAAAGTCCCGCTGAAGTTGCAGGTAGCTTTTTCATGTTTTTATATAGCGCAGAAACTAAAATTGGAGTAACTGATTGCAGCAAAGCTATTCCGGGTAAAAGAAAATATATACTTGTCTCACCTAATATTAACAGTGGTATTGCAAGCAATAATGCTGAAAATGAATATCTTCTCCAACCTATCTTATCACCCGCATATCCTCCTATTATTTTACCACCTGCTGCAGAGAGCGAAATTAATATTATATTTAATATCTCACCCTGCTCTACATGCTGGAAGATATTCCATACAGCCGAGCGAAGCGCAATAGCAAGCAAAAGGAAAAGCATAATAAAATCATGCTTATCAAATTCATTATTACGAGCCAGAGTATCATAGGGCATGATTGGAATTTTTATTATTGTGATCAAAACTGCTATAATAATTAACATTGAAACAATAATTGCGGCGGGAAAAATATTGTTTATTGCCATATATCCCCCAATTGCAAGTCCGGCAACCCCCGGGGCAGAAAATAAACCGGGTCCGGATGCCTTATCAGGGGTTGCGCATAATGCCAGTGCTCCGCCGCCAACATGAAATAATGCTGATGCTCCTCCGGCAAAAATAACAGCAAGAACAGGGTTAAAATAAAATAGAATTATAGCTGCACACATCAATATTAATCCAATAATTGCAGAGAGTCTTGGATTTTTAAATTTATCAGTCATTAACCCTGCAAGTGGCTGAGCACCAAATGCAAGAATATTATATAGCAAAACAAGTGAACCCACACCGAATAACGACATAGAACTTGTTAGACTCCCCAGAATAAGCCCCGCAGAACAATCCGAAACGCCATGCGCTAAACCAAGAGAAACCGGTAAAATTATTTTTTTCATATTAGAAAGCTTAATATTGCTGTTGCCAGATTTGCGGTTAATGAAATTAAAACTGCTTTAGATAATTTAATTTTAAAAAGTATCCAGACGAGAATAATTTCAACTAAAAATACAATAATTTCCACAATTAAAAAATATATATTTAACAAATCCGTAATATCGTATTTTTCAATAAGTTGGGTGTAAGCATAGTAAGCTATCGGGTGTGATAAACAATTAATCAATACAGCGTAGAATAATGTTTGAAAGGGCTTTCCTCTGATAAAAAGTAAGTATACTATATATTCAACAGCTATAGTTATTATTAAAGCTGTAAAATATTGTTGCATAATTATTTTTTCATTTTCCTGATAAGGATAATTGTAACAATACTTACTAACGCAAGCACAGGTATTATAATCAGTAAATAGCTGGAGTATTTCTGTGAGGGGGAAACTAAATCATCTTTTGCTTTCATATGAGAATCTTTTGCGTCAAGTATATTATTATTCCTGTCTTTATACAACAACTTTTCAGATTTTATCAACATTGTATCACTCACTATACTTTCTATCCTGAAATTTTCCTGAATCACATCATACTTTTCATCTCTATCAACATATGAATTACAGATAATTTTTATAGAAGGGATAAATTTTTTATCGCTCAATAAATTCTTAAGTTGTATTTCCCTTTCCTTATCATCCTTAAAATTATTCAGAGAGTCAAGAAAAGTTTTATTAAAATTCTCATTCTTTACCGCGTAAATAACCGGCGCGCCAAATCTGCAGGCCAGATGTAAAGCTTTATTTGATTTTAAAATATTAGCGGTAATATAAGGTACGCCATTTGATTGGTTAACAGGAAACGCAATGAAAGTATAGCCGGGGAATGAATCGATATTTGTTACTGTAAAACCATAAGATATTTTTTTCTTTCCTTCAGGAAGGAGGTCAGCTTTAATAATAGAGCTGTAAACAAACAATAAAATGATCATCAATTTAAAACTGTTCATTTTGCCTCCTTAAATTCAGAAAATTTATTTAGCAGATAATCAATACAGTATTTAATTAACGCTTGCATCATCAAAATTTTCAAGCCACCCGTCAATTACTCCCATAAATGACTTCAAACAGCCATCTTCAAACGGGGAAATCAAATTTGCGGTTTTTACAAGGTCTAAAAATGACTGGCTTCCGCCTGCTTTACATAATCTTAAGTAATCTACCAAAGCCTGTTCCCTGTTATCCATTGATTTTTTCCAGAACTGGAATGCGCAGATCTGCGCAAGGCAGTAATCGATATAATAGAACGGGCTCATAAAGATATGTCTTTGCTGCTGCCACCTGCCGCCTTTTTTAAGGAATTCGTTGTTATCATAATCTATGTATGGAAGGTATTTATTTTCAATTTCAAGCCAAGCCTGTTTTCTTTCCAGCGGTGTAGCTTCGGGGTTTTCATAAACCCAGTGCTGGAACTCATCAACCGATACTCCATACGGAATAAATATTACTGAACCTTTTAAATGAGAGTACTTAAATTTTTCGGTCTGGTCCTTAAAGAAGCAATTCATCCATGGCCATGTTAAAAATTCCATACTCATTGAGTGTATTTCACATGCTTCTGATGTTGGGAAGAAATATTCAGGTATTTCAAAATTCCGGCTTGAATAAGCCTGGAATGCATGACCTGCTTCATGTGTCAATACTTCAATATCACCCATTGTTCCGTTGAAATTCGAAAAGATAAAAGGCGCTTTATACTTTTCAATAAATGTGCAATAACCGCCGGTATCTTTACCTTTTTTATTGACAAGATCCATCATTTCGTTATCAAGCATGAAATTAAAGAACTCGTTGGTCTCAGGAGAAAGCTCGGAATACATGTTCTTCGCGCAATTCACAATCCAGTCAGGGGAGCCATGCGGCTTTGCGTTACCTGATTTATAATCAAGCGGCTGGTCATAATATTTAAATGAATCAAGCTCAAGCCGTGACTGCTGTTTATGTTTAAGCTTAACAGCAATTGGAACTATTGTTTCCAAAACCTGATCTCTGAACTTTTTTACCATCTCAGCGTTATAATCAGTTCTGCCCATCCTGTCATAACCCATTTGCACAAAATTCTTATAGCCAAGTTTTTTAGCTATTCTATCCCTTATTTTTACAAGTTCATCAAACAAACGGTCAAATTCTTCTTCATTATCAGAAAAGAATTTCCATTTTGCTTCGTTGGCTGCTTTTCTTATTTCCCTGTCAGTTGATTCCATGTAAGGAATAAGTCCCTGGAGATTTTTTTCCTCGCCATCAAAAAATATCTTAGCCGAGGCAAGTACTTTTGTATAGTCGGTTCTTAATTCATTTTCTTTCTTTAAGTCTTCAAGTATTTCCGGTGAAAATGTTCTTAAAGTAACTTCCGCTACATCAAATAGCTGTTTGCCCCATTTTTTTTCAAGCTGCTCTCTGTATTTTGAGTGAACTATTGATGTATAGTATTGATGTACCAATCCTTCAAAAATTGGTGAGTTTGCGTCATAGAATTCCTGCTCAGTTTCAAACTCTTTATCGTTGGTATCAATTGAATATTTTATGCTTGCAATGGTTCCAAGTGTCTGAAATTCCATCCTCAGGTCATTTATATTCCTGATTAACGCATCCTGTTCATCAAAACTCTCAGCTTTTTCAAAAAGGCTTATCAGGTGTTCAAATTTTTCCTGTAGTATTGCTACATCGGGGCGTTTGTATTCTATTTCACTGAATTTCATTTTGATCAGATTTTAATAATTAATTAATATGAATCATGTAATTTAATAAAGTTAAAACTAAAATTATACATAAAAGTTAAGATTTCTTAACATTAAGATTTACCGCCTGACTGCCTTTTTTGTGCAGAAAGCACATTTTTTCTTAAACGGATATTTTTGGGTGTAACTTCTACTATTTCATCATCATTTATAAACTCAATTGCCTTTTCAAGTGTCATTGGTGAAACCGGTGTTAATATAATACTTTCATCTTTACTCGAAGCTCTCATATTTGAAAGCTTTTTAGGTTTACAGGCATTTACGTTCAGGTCATTATCCCTGTTATGTTCACCAACAATCATTCCTTCATAAACATTCTCACCGGGTGAACAAAACATTGTTCCCCTAGGCTCTAAATTAAATAGCGCATATCCGGTTGTATCGCCCTGGCGGTCAGAGATCATAGAACCTGTTGTCCTTATTGGAAAATCGCCCCTGTGTTCTTCGTAGCTTTCAAGGTATGAATTCATAATGCCTGTGCCTTTTGTATCGGTCAAAAATTCATTTCTGTAACCGATGAGTCCCCGAGATGGAATTGTGAATTCTAATCTAACTCTGCCTGTTCCGTGATTGACAAGATTTATCATTCTGCCTTTTCTTTGCGAAAGCTTATCGGTAACAACGCCTACATAATTCTCTTCGCAATCAATGAATAAATGTTCAATAGGCTCCAGTTTCTTTCCGTCTCTCTCTTTATAAATAACATGAGGCCTGCCAACTGACATTTCATATCCTTCCCTGCGAAGGGTTTCTATCAGGATAACCATCTGGAACTCACCCCTG
>JANPBV010000055.1:0-7523 GCA_031430615.1 Ignavibacteria bacterium
GATGATGCAGGGATCGTTAAGGTTCATTATCAAATTAGATTCGATAAGTTTACCGGGTTTATCACCGATAATGAAAAGTCTCCAGGGACTCACAGCCGGTGTTTTTCCTCTTACGGAAATATCTTTGTAAAGTGTATCCGGCGCAAGTTTGCCTTTTAAAATATAGTCATCAGTTTTTGTTAAATGAGTACCCGGGTAATTTGTAATATTGGCTTCTGATACAGAAACATAAATATCATCGCTCATTTTCATTGTTAAAGGTAAAGTAATATATGGAAAGTAACTTGTTGAGTCGCGCGGTGTATTATTAATAGTACTTAACTTATATGGTCTGTATTCCCCTTCATAACTGTGCCTGAACCGGTCTTTTTTCATTGCCCAGCAATCATAGTCGCCTGCAAAATTATAATAAGTTTCTTCAGTAGAAAGTTCAAATGAATTAATGCTGGGTTGTTCCGGTATGCCATATCTAAAAGCGGCACCGTCATTATATGCTCTGAAATAAATATCTATTTTCCTCGAAGGAGCTTTTTTTTCTTCAAGAGAAATCCTGGTTTCATTGCAGTAATTACGGGAATATTTTGACTTGCCGGAATATACTCTGAAAGTTTCATCAATAATATTACGCCCTATTGAAGTTAACTTAAGACCTGAATTCAACATTCCGCTGCCCTTAAAATTCAACCCAAGAGAAGACCAATTAAGAAACCGGGTTCCATTATAACTTATTGAATATAGAGGCTCACCTTTTTCATTTAATTTGAATAATATCACTATACCGTTATCCGGAGAAATTGTTTTTATTTCTTCTGAATAAATATTGCCAATACTTACCAGGCTTAAGACTAATATTAAAATTTTGTTCATCATCGTTAATTTTATCGATTTTATTATGCAAATTCAGCGCTAAAACAGGTACTTTTCGTTATTCCTATATACCTATAAAAGGTTAGTATTGTATTTAAAATTCCATTAAATATAAATCAATTTGTATGTAAATTTGTAAAATGGCTAAATCTGTTGCATTACATACATTAGGCTGCAAGTTAAACTACTCGGAAACTTCGACACTTGCGGGCAAATTCCATAATAGTGGATATAACGTCAGGGAGTATGGTGAGGGTTCTGATATATTTGTACTTAACACATGCTCAGTTACTGATAATGCCGATAAGGAGTGCCGCCAGATAATAAGAAGTGTATTAAACAAAAATCCCGATACATATATAATAGTAACAGGCTGCTATGCCCAATTGCAGCCAAATGAAATTGCTGAAATTCAAGGGGTAGATCTTGTTTTAGGCGCCAATGAAAAATTCCGGTTGTTTGATTATGTGAACGGGTTTGAGAAAAAAGATCTCTCATGTGTATTTACATCTCCGATAGATGAGGTAACAAATTTTGATTACGCATATTCCAGTGATGTTGAATCTCGGACAAGAGCATTCCTAAAAATTCAGGATGGCTGCGATTACAACTGTTCATTCTGCACAATTCCTTTAGCAAGAGGAAAATCAAGGAGCCTTGAAATTTACAAAGTAATTGAAAATGCCAAAATACTTCTTGATTCAGGTTATAAGGAAATTGTTTTAACAGGAGTAAATACAGGCGACTATACATTCACAGATGAAACAGGTAATACAAAAAAATTAATTGATGTACTGTTTGAACTTGAAAAGCTGAATATACCAAGAATAAGGATAAGCTCAATTGAACCAAACCTTTTAACGGATGATATCATCCAACTTGTAAGTTCCTCAAAGAGCTTTTGTAATCATTTCCATATACCAATGCAAAGCGCCGATGCTGAAACCCTGAAACTTATGAGGAGAAGATATAACAGGGAATACTATGAAGCTCTGATTCACAGAGTAAACAATCATATTCCCGGAGCTGGAATTGGTGTCGATGTAATTATTGGCTTCCCTGGTGAAACAGATGAAAGATTTAACAACACATTTAAATTTCTCGAAGAGCTTCCTGTTAGCTACCTGCATGTATTTACTTATTCAGAACGGAGAAATACTCATGCTGTAACACTCCCCGGCAGGGTTGATATGAACATTAGGAAGGAAAGAAGCAGGATATTGAGAGAACTTTCAAATAAAAAAAGAATGGATTTTTACAAAAGAAGTATTGGGAGTGTTCACAATGTACTGTTTGAAACAGTAAAAGAAGACGATAATATGTACGGTTTTACTGAAAATTATATAAAGGTACGAACCAATTCAAGCGGTGAATTGGAAAATCATATTTCGAAATTTGAAATTTCGGAGGTAAACTCCTATAACTATGCTGAAGGTAAAATAAAAGCTTAATGGAAATTTATATCATAAGACACGGTGTTGCAGCGGATCTTGACAGTGAAATTGTTGAAGAAAGTTTCAGGTATTTGACAATTCACGGCAGAAACCATTGCAGGATAGTTGCGCAGAGACTAAAAGATATGAAGATAAATTTTGATGCCGTATTTTCGAGTCCATTGGTAAGAGCAGTACAAACCGCAGAAGTATTCGCATCAGTTTTGAAATATGATAATGAGATAAAAACAGCTATTGAGTTAATTGGCGGAAGCACGTTTAACCGTTTCCTGCAGTTTATCAAAAGAAACTCGCATTATAACCGGATAGCCATTTTCGGTCACACACCCGATGTTAATTCTTTCAGTTTAAACCTGATAAAAGATAACCCGGTTAAAGACCTTCAGTTGAATTTCAAGAATTCAAGTGTTTGTAAGATAAATTTTGATCCTGCAACTGAAAATGGAACATTTGAATGGTTCCTCAATTCAGAGAACATGAAACTTATAGAAGCCCCTTCTAAATAAATCAGCATGTAATTTGGTTTGATATAAAGGGATAATGTACTGTTACTCAGTTTTACTGATTAATTTATTATTTATTAAAAATCTTTAACCGGCGCGGGGGTAAAAGAGCATATGAACATAACAAATGCAAATACTCCAAGAAGTTTTCTTCCTATACCTAAAGGTTCGGGGTCATAAAACGGAGGATGGTCGAGCTTAACCAAAAAAAAGAGCAGCACAACCCAAATTATCCACATTGGTGAACCAAGGTCCTGATAATTTATCAATTCGGCATAGTTCAATACTCCAATAGCAGACATTAATATCAGCAATCCAAAAAATACCCTCGCAACTATTTTGTGTTTATTTCCCAGCAATGCATATGTAATATGTCCTCCATCCAACTGCCCTATCGGTATTAAGTTAAGTGATGTAACAAATAAGCCAAACCATCCTGCGCAAAGAAAAGGGTAGTGATAAATTTCATTCATAGGCGGCAGGAATGCATTTTGCGGCAGAGGTAAAATGTTCTTTAATATTACATATATCAGTGTATTCGAAAATGTAAGCCCCGAAACCGCAGGAATACCACTTGTAACATACTCAGGATGAATGGAATAGAGATAATTTATCGATGGCAATGTCATTAATCCATATACCATACAACAAACAGCAACAACAAATCCCGCAATTGGTCCTGCAATACCGATATCAAATAATGCTTTACGGGTTTTGATCATGTCGCGTATTCTGATAACAGCGCCCATTGTTCCAAAAGGATTAAGAACATCAGGCATCGGTATATAATATGGTAAAGTTACATCTATTTTATGATATCTTGCAGCAAAATAATGACCAAATTCATGAAATGTCAAAAAAAGAATAATTAAAAAAGCATATGTTATTCCTAAATGAAGGTTACTTAATTCATATGGATCTTTACCAAGCCAGAATACACCTGCCATAGTAGTGGTTATACATGTAAGTATAAACAATACAATGTTTAACCAAACACCAAATCTTTTTTTCTTTTTACGTTCAACCGGTAATTGGAATGGTTCCTGAATTGAACCGTATTGATGTATGTTATCCTGCAAATTATAGTATTAATTGCTACAAATTTACGTTCAGTGGGCTATCATTAAAAAGGAAATAATTATTCAAGATAATTGTTGCAAAATTGAGAATTAAGCTGAACCACAAAAAATAAAGTATTGAAATTTGCTTAATTATTGAGGATTTTGTTATAATAAAATATACTAATCCACTAACCGTCTAACATAATAGAAAGTAGTGAGATGTTAACAATAAAAACGGGTTCATTTAAATGGAAATTGCAGTTTCCCGGGGGCTAAGCAAAGATTTAATATTGAAAGAAAATCTTATTAAACAAAACTCCCTGCTAAAGGAAGTAATTGAAAAGGAAAGCCCAAGGCTATTGGGTTTTATTAAGCGCAGAGTGGCTGCCCAGTCTGATGCGGAAGATATTCTTCAGGATGTATTCTACCAGTTCACAAAAACTATGCGGGAAGACCCGATTGAAAAAGCGGCATCATGGCTTTTTAAGGCGGCTTCAAACAAAATTATTGACTGGTACCGAAAAATAAAACCTGTATCACTTGATAAGATGAATGAATCAGTCTTTGATGACGATATAAATACTTCATTCAGGTTTGAAGATGCGAAGAATAAAGACACACAGTCACAGGATATTCTTTATAACAGGCAGGAATTCTGGCCAATGCTTGAAGAACTTTTAAATAATCTGCCGGTGAAACAAAGAGAAGCATTTATCATGCATGAGCTTGAAGGAAAAAGTTTTAAGGAGATCTCTGAAATTACAGGCACCGGCATCAATACTCTTCTTTCACGAAAACGATATGCCGAGCGGTACCTCAGGGAAGAATTAAAAGAGCTTTATGATGAGATTACTTCAAATTAAAGTACACAGATTTAAGACTACAAAAGTTTGTTTAGTATTTTTATAATTTATACAAATTCAGACTTAAAGTTAATTATATATTATGTAAAGACTTTTGTAGTCTGATAACTAAGTGAACAAAAAAAATAAATAGAAATAAAAAAGGATACAATATGAAACATAGAAAATTTATACACGCCCCTTTATTCCTCTTAAAGCTGGTCTTAATACTGTCTATTACAAGCGCAGTTGTAATGCTGTTGTGGAATGCAATAATACCTGCTGTATTTAACGGACCAATACTCACCTACTGGCACGCTGCGGGATTGCTTCTTCTTGCGAAAATTCTATTCGGCTCAATGGGCAGAGGATTCGGGAGAAAACATCATTACCCTGATGAGATGTGGAAGAAAAAACTAAGAGCAAAATACGAGGCGATGACACCTGATGAGAAAGAAAAATTCCGCAATAAATGCAGAAGCAGGTTTAATTATATGGATATTGAAAATGATACGGAACCTGGCGCGGAAACAAAAGAAAACAAAACTGTTTAAAAATATCAACTAATTATTTAGAAATAAATATGGAAGTATTCGTTTTTAGAACAAATGCTGCCAAACGCGAACAAATACAAATGGTTGCATCGCATCTCAATTCAATAAGAGGTGTACATAAGTGGAACTTTGACCTTGAAGACCATGAAAATATTCTAAGAATTGAAGCAATAGGCATTTCACCCGGCCGGGTTATAGAGACACTTTCTGATGCAAATTATTTCTGTGAAGAGCTTCCTGACTAGATTTTTTGACGGATTTAAGTGTTAATGATATTTTAATGATAATCAAAAATGTTATAATACCCCTTAAAACAGGATATTTCCAAAGAAACCTATCGGGAATCCATTGAGATTAATAAATAAAGTTGCATTAGCGTACATATATTATTATCTTAAGGCATTCCAATTTCTCAATGTAAAACTTTTTTTCAGGGTCTTAATAAGGAGTTTCCTTAAGATCAGAAAGGAGTACCACCATGAAATCACTACGTGATATATGCACAAACAAACCAATGCACTTTGTAAACACCGGTATGACAATTTATGAAGTTGTCAACGAGATGTCAAAAAACAACGTTGGCGCAGTGCCGGTTCTGGATGAGGGGGGTAAACTTAGAGGTATTTTTTCTGAACGTGACCTGATGATAAGGTGCGCTGCCAAAAAGCTTAATATGGAAACAACAAAGATAGATGAAGTAATGACAAAAGGCGTAATACTAATGGAAGCTCATGATTCATATAACGATTGCATGAAGATCATGCAGCAGGAAAATATCAGGCATATACCTGTGCGTGACGGCGAGAAGTTAATTGGAGTAATTTCAATGCGCGACCTTATGACAGAAGATGCTGAAGAAAAAAAGCAGGAAATAGAAAATCTTAATTCATATATTTATTATTACAAATAATTATTCAATAATATAAAATTTAAATCCTTTAACTAATTACAATTGTTTAAAAAACGGGAAGGTATTGTATCTTCCCTTTTTTTAACTTTTTTTGAAATTAATTTATCTCAAAAATTGTTAAATTTTATGAAGTTGAATTACTTAAATTATTTAACTAATTTTTGTTTATTAATTATAGAAAGAATAAATTTTAATGGGTCAATTGTCAAATCATCCAAAGACACTTGGTGAGCTAATATCATCTGGCTATAAAGTGCTTGCAGTAAAAGATGAATTACGGAAAAATCTTGTTGAAAAGCTCAAAAACAAAGAAGAGATCTTCCCCGGGATTGTTGGCTATGAAAAAACCGTTATTCCGCAGGTTGTAAATGCTATATTGGCACGGCATGATATTATATTCCTTGGCCTAAGGGGTCAGGCTAAAACCAAAATGGCAAGGATGCTGGTTGATCTGCTTGATGAATATACTCCAATTATCAAAGGCTCTGAGATAAATGATAATCCATTTATGCCGATATCTAAATTTGCGGTTGATACGGTAAATGAAAATGGTGATAACACTGAAATTGAGTGGATTGGCAGAGACAGGCGTTTTGGTGAAAAGCTTGCAACTCCAGATGTTACCATTGCTGATCTTATTGGTGATATTGATCCTATCAAAGCTGCTACGCAAAGGCTGCATTACTCGCACGAAGGCGCAATACACTTTGGCATAGTACCAAGGACAAACAGGGGCATCTTTGCAATTAATGAGCTGCCTGACCTTCAACCGAGGATACAGGTAGGTTTGCTGAATATTATGCAGGAGCGTGATATCCAGATCCGAGGTTTTAATATTCGCTTTCCCTTGGATGTATTTATTGTTTATACCGCTAACCCTGAAGATTATACGAACAGGGGTAATATTATAACACCGCTTAAAGACAGGATTGATTCCCAGATACTCACCCACTATCCAAAAAGTGTTGAAGATGGTATTAAGATTACTGAATCACAAAGCTGGATAAAAAGACATCAGGATAAAGATGTTATTATCCCGTATTACATGAAGGAAATTATTGAGCTTTCAGCCCATGAAGCCAGAAGAAGTGAATTTGTTGAGCAGAAGTCAGGAGTGAGCGCAAGAATGACAATTTCAGCAATGGAAAATCTTGTAAGCAATGCTGAGAGACGCTCAATTATTAATGATGAAAATATTATTTTCCCAAGAATAACCGATCTTGCAGCAGTTTTGCCAGGAATGACCGGAAAGATAGAACTTGTATTTGAAGGCGAGCAGGAAGGTCCCGTAAAAGTAAGCAGAGCTTTAATAGGCAAAAGCGTCAGAGAAAT
>JANPBV010000056.1:0-7076 GCA_031430615.1 Ignavibacteria bacterium
CCTGATGCTTCCCATACCTTGGGGTGCATGAGTATCGATGCGTCAAGCCCCTCAATATCATCGCGGTAGGTCATAGCTTGCCACCATGCCTGCTTGATGTTATTGAGCAGTTCTACTCCCAACGGACCGAAATCCCAGCAGCCGTTCAATCCCCCGTAAATTTCAGATGACTGGAACACAAATCCCCGCCTTTTAGCAAGCGAGACGATCTTATCCATTGTGTTATTCTTAGAGTCGTTCTTCATTATGTATAAATATTAGATTTTTCCGGTAAGCGCAAAGATAAGTGTTTCGAAATTTTGAAAAAATATATAAACTTGACCCTGATTACCTTGATTTGCTTGATTAACTTGATTGAGCATCAAGTTAAAATTTATGTCAGGGTAATCCTTTAATCAAGTTAATCACGGTTAATGGTTCTATTCTACAATAATATCTGTCTTATCCTTTGGATTATAATACACAATAACATAATCGCCAATTCTTGGAACCCTGACACGAGATACCAGCATTTCGACCTGCGCATTAAAAACCGGCTCACCTTTGGGCTTCACTGAAAGAAACAGCTTTACCATCGGATCTTTATTAATAGTAACATTCATATCCTCTACATTTGTAATTTCAGCTTCACATTTAATGCCTTCTTTTTTCAGGCGTTCAATTTTTTCCTTGTCATTACCTGTCCATTTATCAATAAGACTGCATGATGTAACTGCAAAGAAAAGTATCACAAGGCTTAGAATGTATTTTTTATTCATATTCATGTTATTAATTTTTACTAAAATAATTCAATTAGATTTAATAATCCATATTATATCAACTATAAGACTTCAAAAGTCTTAAGATACATTCTAAATCAATGAATTTTTAAAATAAGTCAATCATTAATAAATGAACAGACTTTTGAAGTCTTATAACTAATAACTTTCTTTTGCGAGGAGAATTTTTCCACTTGGGAAAAATTCGACGCGGCAATCTATATGATTATTGAGATTGCTTCGCTACGCTCGCAAACAAGTGTAGATTTCGATGGTAAACCAATTTTCCATTGTAACTATACACTATATTAGATATTTTGCGCAATTATTGAATTAAAATTAATACTTTGCACTACGACCCGATTAAAGATAAAATAGGCGGAATTGTTAAAAGATCGCCCTTTTTAAGGAAAATATTCTATAAAATACTTGCTTTAATCTTCCTTAGGGAGTGGTACGTTAAGCGTAAAATTAAAGAGCTATACTCTAATACCCCACCTGATGATATACTTGATGCAGGCTGCGGATTCGGGCAGTATTCATATTTTATGGCGAGGAAGTTCCCCAACATGAAAATGCTTGCCGTTGATGTTAAGGTAGATTACCTTGAGGACTGCAAATTTTTCTTCGATAAATGCGGAATAAAAAATACAGAGTTTGAATATGCTGACCTTACGCAAATTGATTTCAAAAACCAGTTTGATTTCGTGCTCTCAGTTGATGTGATGGAGCACATTGAAGATGATATTGGTGTATTCAAAAGATTCTATGCAGCCCTAAAGCAAGGCGGCAGGGTTATGATAAACACTCCAAGTAACATCGGAGGCAGTGATGCCGAAAGCGAAGATGATGACAGCTTTATTGGTGAGCATGTAAGGCTGGGTTACTCAAAGGAAGATATTTGTACCAAGCTGGAATCAGCCGGATTTGCAATCGAGAGCTTTGAATATACATACGGCAAATGGGGAAATCTTTACTGGCGGTTTGGCATAAAATATCCAATGCTTATGCTGAATAAATCACAGCTCTTTTTTATAATACTCCCCTTTTATTATTCATTAACAATATGGTGGACCCTGCTTTTCATGTGGCTTGATGTGAACGATAAAAATAAACCCGAAGGCACCGGCGTTTTGGTTGTCGGAAAGAAAGTTTAAAAACCAAAAGACTGCCTCAAAGACTCTAAACTTTCAAAAAGCGAAAATCAGGGACTCTATGAAAAGCTTTGAAATTGTTAAATACGAACCAAGGAAACAATAATAAAGCAAAAAATTCAAAAAAACAAAAAATTGCCACAAAGACACGAAGACACAAAGAAAATCTTTAAAAAATTATCAACTCGTGAAGAAGAGATTGGGAGATTAGTAGTTGATGCAGCTTTCAAAGTGCATTCAAAATTAGGTCCGGGACTTTTAGAAAAAATATATGAAATTTGCTTTTGTTATGAATTAAAGAAATCAGGTTTAGATGCTAGAAGACAAGTTCCAATTGTAATAACATACGATGATATTATTTTAGATGAAAAATTAGTCCTAGATGTATTGGTTGACGACCTGGTTATTTGTGAATTAAAAGCAGTTGATAATGTTAATCCGGTTTGGAAAGCACAAATAATAAGCCATTTACACCTTTCAAACAAAAGATTAGGATATTTAATTAATTTTAATGTTGCACAAATTAAAGATGGAATAAATCGATTTGTATTATAATCTTTGTGACTTTGTGTCTTTGTGGCTAAACGTTTTTGATTTTGATTATTAATATTTATTGTTTTGAGTCTTAGAGTCTTTGTGGCTGTTTTATGTTTTGCTTTTCGAAAACAATCTCAATAATTGAAAAAAGTTCTTATCATATCATATTACTTTCCTCCATCAGGTGGACCAGGCGTTCAGCGGGTGCTGAAGTTCGTTAAATACCTGCCTTCTTTCGGATGGAAACCTATAGTGCTGACCGTTAAAGATGGCGATTTCCCAGCACGGGATGAATCACTGCTTAAGGAAGTACCCTATAATATTGATGTTCACCGCACTGATATTTTTGAGCCGTATGACCTTTACCGCAGACTGACAGGTAAATCCAAAACCACAGCAGTTGACGTAAATAATATTGATGAAGGTTCAAAAAAGCGATTTAGCGACCGTATCGCGGAATTTATCAGGGCAACATTCTTTATCCCCGATGCAAGACGCTACTGGAAAAAGTATGCGGTTCGTGAAGGTAAAAAGATAATTGATGCAGAAAAACCTGATATTATTTTTTCATCATCACCGCCATATACCTGCGCGCTTATTGCAATGGAGCTGAAACGGTATGCCGAAAAAAAATTCGGCAAACCTGTTCCATGGGTTTCTGATTTCCGTGATGCTTGGACAGATTATTTAACGACCCCGGATAGGTGGTTCTTACCAAAGAGAATCGATAAGCATTATGAAAAGACAACTCTTGATAAGGCTGATTCAGTTACAATTGTTGCAAGCGGAATGAAAGATGATTTCGAAAGGAAGTATCCTCAAGTCTCAGCTAAAACTGATTTTGTTTTATTACGGAATGGGTTTGATTCAGATGATTACAAACATACAAAGATATCTGACAAAAAAAATGATAAGTTTACTATAGTTTATACCGGTTCAATGTACGGCAAGCGTAATCCATATTATCTGCTTGATACAATTACTGAACTTGTTAATGACAAGAAAGTTGATAAGGATAAAATTAAATTTATTTTCGTTGGAAGATTGAGTAGTGATATAATTGATTATATAAATAGTTCGCAATTAAAGGATGCCATTGAAGTTGTTTCTTATGTTGCGCATTCTGTAAGTATTGATTACCTGATGCAGGCGGATGCAATGCTGTTATTGATAGATGAAGATAAATATTCAAAGATGATATTAAGCGGCAAGGTATTTGAGTATCTTGGAGCAAGCGCACTCACGGGGAAACCTGTGTTTGCAATTACAGGTGATGGCGAAGCAAAAGACCTGTTAGTTGAAACAAAGGCGGGGATGATAAATCCACACCACGAACCTGAGATACTAGAAGAAAACTACCTGAAATTATATAATGGTTTTTTTGAAAATAATACTGCAATTTTACCAAATTCAGATAAAAAAGCTATCGAGTTATACGAAAGAAAGCTGTTAACAAAGAAGTTAGCTGAAGTTTTTGATAAGTATGTGAAGAATTAGAAATTAGGAATTTTTAAAGAATTAATTGCGGCTAAAGCCGATATATACAAATCTTTATCCACGAGCTAAAGCTCGTGGCAATTCAAAATTGTGCAGCCACGTTCTTCTTGACTGGCCTTTCAGTTAGACTGTGTTCAAAGATTCAGAAATTAAGATGCTTTCCTGACTTTCTGAAATTAATGAAGAGGTAGCTTGGAAAATAGAAATAGATTTGATAAATGAAATTCACACATGATAACTAGTATAAAACAAAAAGCGGAATAAGTAAAAATTGAGTAGCCACGGTCTTTAGACCGTGGGATTGAGATCACCAAAAATTGGGCTTTAGCCCCAGACAAAAATAAAATTATTATAAATAGATTCCTCCCGAGTACTCGGGACGGGAATAAACTATAAGATATACATGGCAAAACAACAAAGTACAGGCAGTAAGATACAACCTAAAACATCGGCATTAAAAAAAGATGTATCGAGAAGCTATTCAATAGATTTTATTCCGGCTAAATGGCAAACTCCTGTATTCCTTGCAGTAATACTTATACTGATAATGATATTTTTCAATGCAGGATTATTTGGCGGGAAGGTTTTCTCATCTGCAGATAATATTGCATCGGGAAGTTTTAAGACATTCCTTGATGATGCAAAAGCGAAGGGTGAATTCCCATTATGGGTTCCGTATATTTTTAACGGTATGCCAAGCTTCGCTGCTCTTGTTCCCCACTTAGAAAGAATGTATGACCTCTCCCATGCCGTATGGGTCACATTAAGAAATGCCATATACCTGCTCTTTTCAGGAAATGATGTGTGGGCAATTGTTTTATTCTATGTAATTTTTGCGTTCTCGTTTTACTTTCTGGCTGAGTATAAATTCAAAGATAAGCTAATTGCGCTTTTTGCCGCGCTGGCAGCGGTGTTTATCACACCTATAATACAAATGATAATTGTCGGTCATAACAGTAAAATGATTGCGGTTATGATGTTCCCTGCCATTTTCCTAATGCTTGAAAGATTGTATGATATAATTGCTGAAGGCAAAATAAAAGAAAATGTTTACAGGCTGCTGTTATACTTCGGAATACTTGTATTCTTTATCCACATACAAATGAGCTCTAACCATGTACAGATGCTGTTTTACTTCTTCTCTGGCATTGGGATTTATATGGTTTATAGGTTAGTGTTTAATCTGGTAAAGAAAATTGATTTTAAACCGGCATTGCTTTCTCTCGTATTATTCGGTGTAGCCGTTGGTTTAAGCGCATCAATGTATGCTGACTCATACTTATCCAGCCGTGAATATAACAAGTATTCAATTCGCGGTGTACCGCCAATAACTCAGGCGCCGGGTGAACAAAAAGTATCCGGCGCGGCAGATTATGAGTACTCAACCAACTGGTCATTTTCACCGGTTGAAGTTATGACATTCTTTGTTCCATATTGGGTTGGCTTTGGTGATGTAGAAGTAAAGGGTCAAAGATCCAATACATACTGGGGACAAATGCCCTTCACCACTTCACCAATGTATTTTGGTGTAATTACAATTCTGCTTGCCTTCATAGGTATTTATTATAATTTCAAAAAGAACGCTCTTGTTCAGGCGATGGTTGTTGTATCATTTCTTGCTCTGCTATTATCATTCGGCAGAACGTGGCCTCTGTTATATGATATTCTGTTCTATAATCTGCCATACTTTTCAAGTTTCCGCGCCCCGGTTATGATACATATTCTCATCAATGTTGCATTTGTTATTCTTGCAGGGTTTGGGATAAGATCAATAATTGATATCACAAGAGATAAAGCAAGAGCTGTGGGATTTTTAAGTTCAGCAAAATTTTTTTTCCCCATTCTTGCACTACCGGTATTATTTTCACTTATCGGATTTCAGGATTATTATACTTCGCAGGTCTCGTCAAGTCCGTTGTTACAAAAGCTGACACAGCAGGGCGCAAACCAACAGCAAATTCAGCAGTATGTTACACAAATATCCCAGATAGCATATGATAATGTAAAATCAGAATTGCTGATCGTTGGCTTACTTCTGCTTGCGGCATATGGCGCATGTTATATGTTTGTAAAAGGAAGCATGAAGTATCAGCTTTTCTTAATTGCTTTAATTCTGCTTACAATGATTGACTTATGGCACATTGATTTTAAAACTCTGCATTGGGATAATAAATCAAATACCGAGCAAACATTTAAAACGCCCGATTATGTTGACTGGATATTAAAGAATGAAAAGAATACTTATGATTTCCGCGTACTGCATCTTGAAAAAGGCCAGCCCGTAAGAGAGAATACACTTGCTTACTGGCGTTTGCAGAATAATTACGGATACCAGGGCGCGAAGCTAAGGATATATCAGGATATGGATGATGTTGTTGGTATGACGAGCCCCGCAGCGTGGAGACTTATGAGCACAAAGTATATCATTACAGATCAGCCTTATAATGATTCAATGTTCACAACAGTTTTTAAAGGCAGCAAATATGTTTTACTTAATAATAAATTTTATCCAAAAGCATATTTTGTGAAGTCGTTTAAAATTGCAGGCGGGTTAGAAATATTAAATGCAATTAAAGATGGCACTACTGATCCAAAAGAAATTGCATTCCTGGAAAAAGACCCTGTAGTAAAAATTGATGCGGCTGATTCAACAGCAAAGGTACAGATTACAAATTATGATATTCATTCCATAACGCTTGATGCTGAGGCATCAGGAAATAATTTGCTTTATTTGAGTGAAGCATACTTCCCCGATTGGAAAGTTTATATTGACGGGCAGCCCGGTGAGATACTTAAGACAAATTATTTATTCCGCGGTGTAATTGTACCAAAGGGCAAGCATAAAATTGAATTTAAATTTGAACCGCAGACATACTATATGGGTAAGAATATTTCAATGGGAACGAACATTTTACTCGTAGCAATATTTGGTATAGCAATTGGCGGTATGTATTTCAGGCGCAAAAAAGCTCAGGAAACCACAGAAAAGAGCAAAAATTAAGTAATTTATTCATTTTCACATTCCCACGTAAGTGGGAATCTATTCAATTGAAATGCCATTAATAGAAGAATTTCAACAAGTTTTACTATCTAATGATTGGATTCCCGCTTTCCTGCCTGCCGCAGGCAT
>JANPBV010000057.1:0-2887 GCA_031430615.1 Ignavibacteria bacterium
ATATATATATATATCACAAATAACGCAGGTCCGTTAAGAGACTATCGTTATGTAGCAATATCACAAAGAAATAATCAGGCATTTCCAAATCATTTCGTTCACATGATCTCACAGGAAGATTCAGTACCTGGATCAAACGTAAATGGCGCTCCCGCATCAACAGCTAAGATGGTATATATTAAGTACACGACAAACGATATAATAATTGGTATTCAGCCAATCAGTAGTGAAGTTCCTTCTGGATATCAGTTAGTACAGAATTATCCAAATCCGTTTAACCCATCAACAAAGATAAAATTTGCTTTACCGGTTAGCGGAATGGTTACATTAAAGCTTTACGATGCAGCAGGCAGACTGGTTGGAACACTTCTTTCACAGAATGTTACTGCCGGAACGTTTGAATATACATTGAATGCAAATAATCTGCCAAGCGGTGTTTATTTCTATAAACTCGAAGCAGGAAGTTTTGCAGATACTAAAAAGATGATCTTAGTAAAATAAAAACTAATCAGTTTTAGAAGCCCTGATTTGGAATAAGCAATTATTTCCAGTCGGGGCTTTCTTTAAAATAACATATCGGAGGTAATATAAATGAGGCTATTCAACCATTTCTTTTTAGCCCTTCTTCTCGTTACAGCATTTGCGGCAAATGATGTGTTTTCCTCAGAATCTGAGTACTACGGAACTACGGGTAAAATTTCCGGCGTAGTAAGAGATGACAAAGGCGAGCTATTAATTGGCGCCAGAGTTGAAATTGAGGGTACACAATTAAGAGCAGGTACTGACGAAAACGGGCAGTATGCTATTTTGAATGTTAATGTCGGAACTTATTCCGTAAAATGTTCATATGTAGGTTATGAATCACAAATTCAAAAAGATGTAAAAGTAAGCGCAGATATAACAACTGAGGTCAATTATACAATGTCGCAGGGCGGAGTTGTGCTTGATACAACTGTTATAATTGCAAAAAGAAAAACTATTGATAATGGCAGTGGTAAGATAATTGGTTCGGAGTTTATTGATAACACCGGTATCAGAGGTATCGAAAACATTGTTGCCAAAACCAGTGGTGTTGTACAGGATGAAAAAGGAGGAAGCATCAATATCAGGGGCGGTAGAACCGGAGAAACCCAGATAATTATTGATGGTGTTGTTACTAATAATCCTTTAGATAGAGGTTCTACGGCAAATGTATCTAACGGCGCATTGCAGGAATTAGCTATCTTAACAGGTGGTTTCAGCGCAGAGTACGGTAACGTTCTTAGCGGTGTTATCAATGTTACAACTAAATCAGCGCAATCAAATTACACAGGTTCAGTTGAAATTGTATCAGATGTTATTGCTGGTGATTATATAAAAACCTTATCGCAGGGCTACAATGTTTATAGTGTTAGTCTTGGTGGTCCGGTTATACCAACAAAGAAATTAAGTAAATACTGGTCAATTTTTGGAAGTTATGAAAAAACTTTTAATTTGGTCGATCAGCCGATATCAACTGATGCTGCTAAATTATGGTCTGATAACGGAATTCTACCAAACTTCTCAAGAAGCGGTCAGTCATATACAGGTAAAACAAATATTAGTATAGATGAAATAACCAAGGGTAAAATTAAAATTAATTTAACTGCGGGTTATTTTGGAAATGAAGAAACATCCAGATTATGGACAGGTTCATTTGGAAAGTTTAATTCATATCATAATCCTATAGTAAAAGATAATAACCAACAGGGTTACATAAAAATAAACCAGTCATTTGGTTCAAGAACAGTTTATGACCTGCAGGCTTCATATCTGCAAAGTACATATAAAAGAGGCGACGGACAATTTTTTGTAGATGGTTTAATACAAAGCTTACCTGGTGAAGATGGTTTCATGTATCCTTCAATAATAGCATATGGCGATACAAATACTGTACTTGGAATTTCAGGTATGGGCGGAACAGTATCATCAAGCGCAAACTTCCGTGTATTCAGAAATCCGGGTACCGTAAGCGGTCAGTATGATAAAAAGAAAACACAGGCTTTATCTTTTAATCTTAATTTCACTCACCAGTTATTAACCAAAAAATATGGCAACCACGAATTAAAATTTGGTGGTGAATATAAACAATTCAAAGTAAGAAATTATAACGCAAATGTTATAGGATTTAGTTCATTGCCTAATCCAAATAAGTACGGATCAGGTAATGTTGTAAATTACCCGGTAATTGATGAAAATGGCGCGAATTCTAACTTTATGGAAGCATATGGTTATGACGTATATGGTAATGAAATTGAACAGGATTATATCGTAAACGGTTTAAATGTTACAGAAGCTCCAAAGAAACCAAGAATTGGAGCTTTCTATTTCTTAGATAAAATGGAATTTAATTATTTTAATACCAACGTTGGATTAAGAATTGATTATATGGACCCAAATACTTTGGTTCCCATTAGCTACGAAAATTTAAAAGGCGCTGATGGTATTTTAAATGAAGCTGATTACAAAACAGTTGAAAAAACATTTGAATTCAGTCCAAGGCTTGGCTTCTCATTCCCAATCACAGATAAAACTATATTCCATGCTCAGTATGGTAAGTTCATTCAATTACCTGCTTTGGAAGATTTATATGAAAACCAAAGAGTTATCAGAGATTTAGCTGATGGCGGTGTTGGATATTTCACTGTATTTAATAACCCACTATTAAAACCTGAAAGAACAACTGCATATGAATTAGGTGTAAAACACACAGCTGGTGATTACGTTACAGTCGGTCTAACAGCATATTATAAAGAAACGTCTGATCTTATTCAGGCAAAAAACATTAAAGCTCTTGATAATTCTTATGGCTTTGCTCTTTATTCTAACGGTGATTTCGGTATTGTTAGAGGTATTGATTTCAGCTTAG
>JANPBV010000058.1:0-12264 GCA_031430615.1 Ignavibacteria bacterium
TCATTTTTCCAAAAAGTTTAAACACGTTTATATACATCAAGCAGCTGCATTCTTGTAGATTGCAGGCGCTGTTCTAAAATATGCGCAAATCTTTTAAGCATTTCATAACCCATACTAGGATTATCTTCGCATTTGTTTCTAAGGCATTCGCCATCTAGTGCAATTGCCCTTACTTCTTCAAGTGCGTGAGCTTCGAAATGCCATTTGTATGGAGAAACTATCCAAGACCAGCCAAGTATTTGACCGGGACCTATGGTTAAGATTCTGAGATTTCCTTTATCTCTGCCATTGATCTCGAGAGCAACTTTGCCTGTTCTGATGAGATAGAACTTTTCAGCTTTTTCTCCTTCTTTAAACATGACCTCATCTTCCCGATAAACTACATTAGATGCGCAACCCGTGATCTGCTTCAGATAGTTTTCGTCAAGGTCCTTCATGAATGGATGATTTTTTAAAATTCCTGACAGGTCTTCCATGATATTAATTTTTAATTGTTATTATGATTTTGTTTTTGGTAAATATCTTAAATTATCTACTTCTTTTGTTATATCAATTCCAACAGGACACCAGGAAATGCATCTCCCGCATCCAACACAGCCTGATGTACCGAACTGATCGATCCACGAAGCAAGTTTATGCGTCATCCACTGGCGGTACCTTGCTTTAGTTGAGGTCCTGAAACTACCTCCGGCAACTTTTGAGTAATCAAGACTGAAACAGGAATCCCATCTGCGCCATCTTTCTGCGTGGTCACAGGTAAGATCGGTAGTATCTTCCATGTTAGAACAGAAGCAAGTAGGACAAACCATAGTGCAGTTTGCGCAGGCAAGGCATCTGGATGCAATTTCTGACCAAATGGTGTGATCGTGGTTATTGTATAAAAGTTCTTTAATGCCTGCGGTGTTCATGGTTCTTTTCATATTCAGTTCGGCATTTAATACAGCGCTATCGGCAGCTTTTAATTGTTTTTCACCGGCATTAGGTGCCTCAATTTTAGCTGAAAGTTCAGTTCCTTTTACAGAACCTTCTTCAAGTACAAAATAATGTTCATCTTTATTAATTACTTCGGTAAGAGCAATGTCATATCCGTGTTTAACCTTTGGACCGGTCTTCATGCTGACACAGAAGCATGTACTTGCAGATTGTGTACAATTTACAGCAATAATAAAAATATTATCTCTTACTTTATTGTAATAATTATCCGCAAACATTCCGTTATTAAAAACTTTATCCTGAATGAAGATAGCCTTCAGTTCACATGCTCTTACACCAAGAAAAGCATATTTAGGAATTGGGGTTTGGGGAGTATTAATATTAAATCCTTTTCCGTTTTTCTCAGCATCCCAAAGTTTAAGACGCTGGGGGTAAAGGAATTTTTTCCAGGATTGCGGACCGACAACGTAACCGAAAAGCGCATCATCGTTTCTTTTTTTTAACCTGTAATAACCGGCTTCCTGCTCATCGCCCCATCCCATGGGGAGATCGTTGATACTTTCAATTTCATCATAAATAATAGCGCCATCTTTTACTACGGTACCAATAACTGTATAACCATCATTTTTAAGGTTGCCAATAATTTTATCTAAATTACTTTTGTCTATAGTTTTCATCTTTTATTTTGCCGTGTCTGGCAATAATAGTAGAGTTAACCCCACCTCTAACGGAAAACTCACCTTTTACTTCCATCCACTTTGGCTTTAACAAACCAACAAGGTCGTCTAATATCCTGTTGGTTACATTTTCATAAAATATTCCTTCATTGCGAAACGATTGCAAGTAATATTTTAGTGATTTGAGCTCTACGCATTTTTTAGCCGCAATATATGAAATTATGATCACACCAAAATCAGGCTGTCCTGTTTTAGGGCAAACGGATGTAAATTCGCCGGCACGGTGAATAATCAGGTAATTTCTCCGTGGAAATGAATTATCAAAGACTTCTAACAGTCTGGTTTTGTTTGGATCTGTTCTTATGGGATTGAATTTTTTCATAGTTTTCAATTTCCTAATATAATTTCACTGGTTTTAAAGCAAAATCATCAAAATTTGCTCAAAAAACTATGCATCTTACATAACAAAAATATCATTTTTATTTCTTAAATATTATGACGCAAATCATAGGTTTTTTGGGTAAAATAGAGTTATTTTTAAAAAAATAATGATTCTAAATTTAATAAATAATGCCATGAAACCCAGATTTTACATTTTAGTTTTTACACTCTTGCTTACCGGCTCATTATTTGCTCAAATGAATAATAAAAAAGGAAGTGAGCTTTGTTCTGAAAGAAAAATGTCTTTACAGCAATCTTTTTTTGATAATGATTCACCAAACGCGCCCAAGCATACTTTTGATGTACTTGATTATAAAATGAATCTGAATATCAGAGATTGTTTTATTTCTCCTTATCCAAAATCATTTACAGGAAGTATTATTGTGAAATTCAGAATTGATACTGCTTTGAGTTCAATAAATCTTAATGCGGTAAATACTTCTATTGTTGTTGGTTCTGTAGGGTTAAGCGGAGTAACATTTACTCACACAGGTAATATTTTAAATGTAGTATTGAACCGTACATATAATCCGGGTGAAGTTACAGAAATCCTGATAAACTATTCTCACAATAATGTAAGCGATGGGGCTATATACACAGGCAACGGCGGCTTCTTTACAGATGCTGAGCCCGAAGGCGCAAGAAAGTGGTTCCCATGCTGGGATAAACCATCCGATAAAGCAACTGTTGATATTACTCTTAAAGTGCCGGCAAATGTAAAGATAGGTTCTAACGGCAGACTTAATGATTCAACACTTACTGGTGATACATTATATTACCACTGGATAAGCCGTGATCCTGTTGCTACATATCTTACTGTACTGACCGGGAAGGTAAATTATAATTTGAATATTATTTACTGGCCAAAAATTTCTAATCCATCAGATTTAGTTCCGATCAGATTTTATTCTAATTCAGGAGAAAATCCGGCATCAATGATGGCAATGTTCCCGAATATGATAACACATTTTTCGCAAAAATTTGGTGAACACGGATTTGAAAAGAATGGTTTTACAACAGCGCCTGCATCAGGGTTTACGTGGGGAGGAATGGAAAATCAGACTTTGACGACATTATGCCAGAATTGCTGGAGCGAAAACCTGATCTCTCATGAATTTGCTCATCAATGGTTTGGCGATATGATATCGCCTGCAACATGGGCTGATATTTGGCTTAATGAAGGTTTTGCAACATACAGTGAAGCCCTATGGTACGAAAAAACAGGCGGATATTCATCATATAAAAGTGATATCATAGGTGATGCTAATGGTTATTTAGGAAGTAATCCCGGCTGGCCAATATATAATCCTGAATGGGCAATAAATACTCCGCCGGTAGGAACTCTATTTAATACTGCAATAACTTATTATAAGGGAGCCTGTGTGTTGCATATGCTTCGTTACACTGTTGGTGATTCAGCCACATTCTTTAATTTATTAAGAGCTTATGCAACCGATACACTTAACTTTAAACATAAATCTTCTGCTACCGATGACTTTGCCGCAAAGATAAGCCAAACATACGGACAGGATTTGACATGGTTCATTAATCAGTGGGTTAAACAGCCAAATCACCCTGTTTACGGAAACCTATACCAGTTTGGTAATAATGGAAACGGCACATGGAATATCGGCTTCCAGGCTAAACAAACACAATCAAATACACCATTCCACAGAATGCCTCTCACACTAAGAATTTCATTTTCCAGCGGAGCAGATTCTATATTCCGTGTAGATAATAATGTAAATAACCAGATATGGATATGGACCTCCAACCGCACACCAACCGCTTTTGCTTTTGATCCAGATAACGATATAGTTCTTAAAACAGGTTCAACAGTTGCAGGAACAGTTCCGGGAGTTGTAGGAGTATCTTCAAACAATTCAGAATTTCCGAAAGTATTTGCAATGATGCAAAACTACCCTAACCCGTTTAACCCCGTTACCAATATCAGGTTTGATATTCCAAAACGCTCTAATGTTGTGTTAAGAGTATTTGATGTTACAGGAAAACTGGTCACAGAAATTTATAACGGCTTAAGTGATCCTGGTAAATATACCTCAGATTTTGACGCAGCCAAACTTGCATCAGGTGTGTATTATTATGAAATTACTGCAAGCTCACCTAACGGAGGTGTAGTATTTAAAGATGTAAAAAAGATGGTAGTTGTAAAATAAATCTCTGATTCCCAAATTCCGGTCTGGGAATCTATACCAAAAGGCGTTCAATTAATTGAACGCCTTTTTTTGTGGACAAAAAATAGTTATTTTAAAGGAAGTATTGTTTCATAAAATAAATATTATAGCCATGAAATCCGGATTTTACATTATAATGATCACAATCTTGTTTACAGGCTCATTATTCGCGCAAATGAACAACAAAAAAGGCAGTGAGCTTTGTTCTGAAAGAAAAATGTCAATGCCGCAAGGTTTTCTTGATGGCGATTCACCGGGCTCGCCAAATCATACTTTCGATGTATTGGATTACAAGCTCAATCTTGATATCAGGAACTGCTTTATTACACCGTTTCCAAGATCATTTACCGGCAGTGTTATAGTGAAATTCAGAATTGATACAGCGCTTAGTTCAATTAACCTCAATGCAACAAACACGTCAATAGTTGTAAGCTCAGTTGGTTTAAGCGGGGTTTCATTCACTCATACAGGCAACATACTTAATGTCGTATTAAACAGAACATATAATCCGGGTGAAGTAACCGAAGTGATGATCTATTACGCTCACAACAATGTTATTGATGGCGCTATTTATACCGGTAACGGTGGTTTTTTCACTGATGCTCCTCCTGAAGGCGCGCGAAAATGGTTCCCGTGCTGGGATAAACCATCCGATAAAGCTACTGTTGATATTACGATAAAAGTGCCTGCAAATGTTAAGATAGGTTCAAACGGCAGACTTAATGATTCAACATTAACCGGCGATACATTATATTATCACTGGATAAGCCGTGATCCTGTTGCAACATATCTTGTTGTAATGACGGGAAAAGTTAATTATAATCTGAATATTACTTACTGGCATAAATTATCAAATCCGGCAGATAGTATTCCATTAAGATTTTATTTTAATACCGGAGAAAATCCTGCTGCAATGCAGACTGTGCTTACGAACATGATAACATATTACTCTCAGAAATTTGGTGAACATGGTTTTGAAAAGGATGGATTTGCAACTGCTCCGGCGCCCGGTTTCAACTGGGCAGGTATGGAAAACCAGACATTAACCACTTTGTGTTCTAATTGCTGGAGTGAAAACCTGATATCACATGAATTTGCTCACCAGTGGTTTGGTGATATGGTTACATGCGCCACGTGGGCAGATGTATGGCTGAACGAAGGTTTTGCTACATACTGTGAAGCATTATGGTTTGAAAAAACCGGAGGATATACTGCATATAAAAATGACATTAATAGTGATGCAGCCGGATATTTGAACAGTAATCCGGGATGGCCTATTTATAATCCTTCCTGGGCAGTTACAACTCCAGATATAAACACATTGTATAATACTGCTATTACGTACAATAAAGGCGCATGTGTACTTCATATGTTAAGATATGTATTGAATGACACAAATGTATTTTTTAACTGTCTGCGCGGTTACGCAATGGATACTGCTGACTTTAAATATAAATCAGCGGCAACGGATGATTTTACAGCAAAGATCAGCCAGATATCAGGACAGGACTTAACATGGTTTATGGATGAGTGGGTTAAGCAGCCAAATCATCCGGTTTATGCAAATCTTTACCAGTTTGCTGAACTTGGTAACGGAAACTGGAATGTTGGCTTCCAGGCAAAACAAACGCAATCAAATACACCTTTCCACAGGATGCCATTAACCGTAAAGATTACATTTACAGGCGGAACTGATACAACATTCCGCATTGATAACACAGCGAACAATCAGATATGGATATGGACATTCAATAGACAGCCCACTGCTTTTGCTTTTGATCCGGTTAACGATATAGTTTTAAAGATCGGCACAACAACAGCTGGAACTGTTCCTGGAACTATTGGAATTTCTATAAATAACAGTGAGCTGCCAAAAGTATTTGCGCTCAGGCAGAATTACCCTAATCCGTTCAACCCTGTTACCAATATCAGGTTTGATATTCCGAAACGCTCGAATGTTCTTTTAAGAGTATTTGATGTTACCGGAAAACTGGTCAATGAAATATACAACGGCTTAAGTGATCCTGGTGAGTACACCGCAGATTTTGACGCAGTTAAGCTGGCATCGGGAGTTTATTATTATGAAATTATTGCAAATTCACCAAACGGGGCCATCATATTTAAGGATGTAAAGAAAATGGTTGTAGTAAAATAAAAAGGAGAAGATAATATTTATCTTCCCTTTTTGTGTGCGGGAGGGGGGACTTGAACCCCCATGCCTTGTGAGCGCCACCCCCTCAAGATGGTGCGTCTGCCATTTCGCCACTCCCGCAATATATTAGAACTAAAAACCTTAAACTTTAAATGTGCGCCTGACTTGCTGAGCATTTGCTCAGAAAGTTCTGCCATTTCACTTCTCGAGTCTTCGACTCGATAAGTCGTAGGCCACTCCCGCAATATATTAGAACTAAAAACCTAAAATCTTAAATGTGCGCCTGACTTACTGAGCTTTAGCTCAGGAAGTTCTGCCATTTCACTTCTCAAGTCTTCGACTCGATAAGTCGTAGGCCACTCCCGCATTGGTATTTTTGGGTAAAATCAGAGCTTAATCACAACTTCTACACAATCAAATAGTCAAAATACTATCACCTTTAATCACCCTTAGTCACCTTATAATGCAAAGATAAGAAAACGATGATACACAAAAAAGGGGATTTATTTCTCTTTATAAGGATTTTCCGCAGATTGTAAAGCCCAAAAAGATGTTTTTGTGTGTATATATTAAGCACTCAATTATGTTTAAATTTGCAATTCTGATAATAATGAAAAGATCCTCAGAAAGAAGAACAATAAATCTGCAAATAAGAATATGCCGATAAAGCCAAAACACAATATCACCAAAGAAGCAAATACTACTTCAGCAGGAAGGCAATTCACTGACAGGGAAGAATATACTAATGCGTTCAGAAATAAAGTTCAGTTTGAGAACAATAAGGAATATTCTGTACTTTCGTATTATGGAGTCGGGGGTATTGGTAAGTCAACATTAAGAAAAGAGCTCGGGAGAATATTATCAGCGGATTACCCCGGCACGATCTGGTCCTCTATTGATTTCGAGCTGCAGCCATTCCGGGAATCCGAAACATCCCTGTACCATCTGCGGCAAAACCTGAGAGAGAATTACAAGATTCAGTTTCCCACATTTGATATCGCTTACACTGTCTATTGGCAGAAAACCCATCCCCAGATTACAATTGCAAAAGATAACATTCCTTTCCTTGAAGATGGTACGATCATCTCTGATCTGATTTCAAATGCTGGTGGAATACCTATAGTGGGGCTGCTTCCTTCAATAGCCAAAGCTGTTTTCAAAGGACAGAGTGTTTTTAAAAAATGGTGGACAAAAAGAGGCCAGAAGGAGTTATATGACATTCCTTCTTTGAGCCCGAAAGATACATTAGACCGCCTGCCAATGTATTTTGCGCTGGATTTAAAAGATCATTTAGAAATGAGCTCCGCAAGAGCTGTAATTTTCATTGATACTTATGAAGCGTTATGGGAAAACTTTGATCTTGAAGGAGGATTTTTTTTAAGAGATGAATGGCTTCGGGAGCTTGTTGCTCATCTGCCCTCTGTTCTATGGGTAATATTCGGAAGAGAAAAACTGAGATGGAATGAGCTTGATAAAGAATGGGATGACTATATTGAACATCATTTACTCGGTGGACTCTCAGAAATCGATTCAGAGCGCTTTCTAAAATCCTGCGGGATAGCAGACGATAAAATTAAAAAGGTCATCATAAGCTCAAGCAAAGGTATTCCTTACTATTTGGATCTGGCAGTAGATACTTATATGCTGATAAAGCAGAAATATAACAGAGAACCCGAAGATAAAGACTTTACCAAAAACCAACAGGAAGTACTAACCAGGTTTTTGCGATATCTTGATAAAAGTGAAATAGAAACCTTGAAGGTTCTTTCTGTTCCCAGGTACTGGGACATGAATATATTTAAACTCCTTATAGATGAATACAAAACAGGGTATCCAAGCTCAGCAATGAATATACTTTGCAGGTTTTCGTTTATTGATACATCGGGCAATACAAAAACATTTGTACTTCATGATCTGATGAAACAGGGCTTACAGGCTCAACTTGATAGTGAAACTAAAGTAAGCATAAATAAGTTATTGTTCGGCTATTACTGCAAAGATATCCCTGTAAGTTCAGGCAAAGATATTACAGATGAAAACTGCAATGCTCTGAAAGAAGCATTTCACCACGGAAAAAATTCATTAAAACCAGGGGAGCTGCAGAAATGGTTCAACCAGGTATGTACTCCATTTGATGAATCTGCAAAATGGAGTCTGTTGAGTCCGCTTTATGAAGAGCTTTTAAGTGCTATAGAAACAACTATTGGAAAGAATACAGCAGAATATGCATTTACGGTTACTTATTTCAGCTCAGTACTCTACAATCTCGGAGAGTACAAAAGGGCCTTAAAGCTGATTGAAGACAATTTTACAGATCTTAAGAGTATATTAGGTGAAAATGAAAATCTGTATGCTTCGCTGCTGAATAACCTGGCAACAATATATTATTACCGGGGAGAAATTCAGAAATCAAAAAAAATGTACGAGCAGGTAATTGAGCTAAGAAGAAAAAATCTCGGGGAAAATCATCGCCATTTTGCGGATGCTATTGATAATCTTGCGGTAATTTTTAATGATACAGGCAGGTATAAAGAAGCAGTAGAACTTCATAAAAAAGCCGCGTCGATATACTTAAACGTACTTGGTGAAGGCCATGTTCATTATGCAGATGCTCTCAACAACCTCGCAACAGCTTATCAAAATCTGAAACAACATGACGATGCAATCGAACTATACGATAAAGCTATGAAAATCGTTTTAAGAAGTGTCGGCGAAAATCATCCGAGATATGCTTCTGCAATGAGTAACCTTTCAAGAGCATATTTTCATAAGGGAGAAACTGAATCAGCTCTTGTTTATAACCAAAAAGCATATAAGATCAGGGTTGAATTACTGGGTGAAAACCATCCGCAGACAGGCTTAATAATATCATACAAGGCAGATATCTATCAAAGTTTGAATGATAACGAGAAGGCAATTGAATTGAACAAAAAAGCTGCAGATATATTTAAAAATACGGTGGGCGAAAAACACTTTCATTTCGCTAATTCAATAAACAGCATTGGGGAGTGTTATCTTGCAATTGGAACTCTTGATAAAGCATTGGAATATTTCAAGCAGGCAGAGGCTTTGTATATACTGATCTATGGAAATGAAAACGATGTAACAATAGATACTCAGAAACAAATTAAAGCGTTATACAAACAAAAAAATTCTTCTTTATGAGCGTAAGCTTTTTAAAGAACACAATTAACTCGGAATATACAACATCTGAATTATTATTAAATCTGCTGTTTATGAATATATTTACTTATTTTTGTAATGAGATTAATCGTACCATTTGATAAATGTACTTTATAACCATGCAGTGATTCAGAAGAGAATTAAAGAAACAGTGAAAATTATTTACAATAATAAAGAAACGCAGTGAAACCGGCTAATAGAATGATAATGCAGAAATGAGAATTCAGTATTGTTCTGATCTCCATCTTGAACTGGAGAAAAACAGCAAATATATACTCAATAATCCCTTAACTGTTAAAGGAGATATTTTAATTTTGGCAGATGATATAATTCCTTAACACGATGAATTATTTAATAATTTTGATATTCATTTAAAAAATATAAAAACAGTAAGTGTGTTTACTGCTTTTAAAGTTCATAATTTTATTTGTATATGGCTATTCCTGGTCCTGATTAGCTGAAACAGTCTTTGAAATTCTGAACTCATAAGCAGAAGACTGTTAACCTTACCCTTTATTTTTCCATCATAGTCTTTAAACAGTAAAGCTCTGGGAAGCATAAGATTTTCCCGCTCAATAAACGCTATTTCCTTTAAGTTTACAGTATATTTTTTGGGTGAATTTTGTATTGTACTTTTTAATAACAATGTATCATTTTCGTAATATATTATAGAATGATATTTTTTCATCCAGGTGCCATAAGGTCCGAAAAACAAAGCGGGAAATATGAAGAATGATGTAAAAATTATAAACATTGGATCTTTTACAATAGCCATAACTAAAAACGGAATTGAGCACACTATAAATGCTATAAATATAATTTTTATAAACCTACCATAGAAAGCGCCATATATAAGCCTATCGGAATCTTTTGGTGTCAGAGAAAAATTGAACAAAACATTATATGTCATATAAATTTTAGATTGATACAAATTTAACTAAACAAATTAAATAATGTTTCAATATCTCAATAAAAAAGCCGCACCTGTTAATCTGCGGCTTTTCATTACATACCCCCCGTTTGAATCTTACTTATTCTACTGCACTATTTAATTAATTACCCGTTGTTGGTCCTACGACTGCTCAGCAGTTTGTGACCAACAACCATAATAATTTGTTGGTGACAACACCAACAAATGGGAAACTTATTATACTACACTAATTAATTTACCGAAACCTTTTCTCTTGCTTTGGTTTCAATATATTTCTTTACCTCTTTGTACATAGTATCCGCATCAAGTCCGGCCTGGTGCAATACGCTTTCTGCCGTGCCGCTGCCAAGGTAATAACCTTTCCTGAACGGATGCAGAATATTATAACGCGCTTCAAAGCCTGTTATCCACTTATACATAGTAGGAAGTGTAAACCCTGTAATTCCCAAAGCATTGCGTCTTATAGTATATGGAAGTAATGCTTCTCTTTCATCTTTTGGATGAGCATCATAAAGCTCTGCGCTTGAAATATGATAGATATTCATGTTGTAACCGTCTTTATCAAGCATTGACAGAACCTTTGTGATAAATTCAATTGTAACGCCGCTTTCCTGCAGTATAACTGAACCGTCAAGTGGCTGTTTTGGATCAGCTTTTCTCAATGCATAAACGCCTTTTGCTGCTTCTGTTGCAGGTGCTATTCCGAGTTTTACTCTATCCATAACAAGTTCATTGGGTCTGGTTACAAATGGTGAAAGTATTGCGGGTCTTTGTTTTAATCCAGCTGCCAATAGAGGCCATATTTCACCCGGCTCCCATGGAGTAAGTGTTATCAAAATTCCGGGTGGAAAGTTTTCCTGGATTAACTGCAGACATTGCGGGTCAGCGTGTGTAGGTCCATCTTCACCGGTTTTAAGTCCCGCATGTGCGTTTATGAGTATCCAAGTATTATAACTTCCGCCAAAGTGCATTACTTTATTCTGCTCGCCGATACCATGCAATCTTGCAGCGGTATGCTCCATCGCGCTGATAAAAGCGCCGTATGATGAGCTTACGCCAATGTGCTTACCGAATGCCGAAAGCCCCGCCATCATTCCACCGATTGCATCTTCACAAATTCCGCCAACAGCAAGTATCCTTGAATCCGGATTATCAACAGCATCATAGAATCCTTCATGGAATCCTGTGCCAACAAGATTGACAGAAGTTGAACCAAGCAGGTCAGCGGCAACTCCTAACACAGCACCATTTGATTTTTTATTTATATATCCAAGTGATGCTCCAAGAACACCTCTTAAAGTTGTTGTCTCGCCTGGAATTACATTTAATTCAGGCGGTGTAACTTTTTCATTCAGTACATTATTTTTATATAATGCTTCTTTATCTGAACCATCCACCTTCGGTTTCCTGTTATCTTTTATAAGTCTTTGCTTGCTGGTATCAATGGCATCAGCAAAATATTTTAAATAATTTTCTTTTTCAATAACGCCGCGTATTGTCATCAATGTATCAAAGAAACATTTTTCAATGTTATTAAGTGTGTTCTCTCCTGAAAAATGCGGTACTTTAACCCCGAATGCTGCTTCAAATTCATCACATGCATGGTAATAGCCTTCGGAATTCATCTTATGTCCTGCTCCGTGTGATGCCCTGCCTTCAATTCCGTACTTCCAGCCTTTAACTGTACGGTAAACTATGGCTGTTGGCATTTTATTATCTAAGCTCTTAGCGAATAACTGCGCTGCTGTTATT
>JANPBV010000059.1:0-12893 GCA_031430615.1 Ignavibacteria bacterium
AATTTCCAGGAACCGGCAAATGATTTGAACATAAATGGACCCTTTGTCATTTTAACAGCAGTTCCTTCCGGGCGGTTAAAGGAAACATATTCAGTTATCATACCAAGTCCGTTTTTGGCAACGCAATTAGCTTTAACCCCAATACCGGCTTCCAATGCTCCACCGATGAGTTCGGCTTTCCTCAGGAAGGTATCCCATTTGAGCCTGTTTGCATAATCTTGGGTATAGTCAAATACAATTTCACGGCTAGCATTAATTATTATCTTTTCCGAAAATTTAGACCGCGCCATATGTACTAATTTCCTTAACGTTGTTAGTTTTTACCAATGACAAATTATGGTATCAGTTTTAACTATCATCTCAATTCATTGCGAAATAGCGATTTTACCCCTTTGTTGGTGTTGCTGGACTTGTTTCTAAGTTCACCAACAATAAGGAAGCTTAATAATAAGGCACTTAGATTTTCTTCTAAGTGCCTTTTGTGTTTCAAAAAGATATTTACTTAAACTAAATCAAACCTGTCATTATTCATAACCTTATTCCATGCAGCCACAAAATCATTCACAAATTTTACCTTAGCGTCTTGGCTGGCATAGACCTCTGCGAGTGCTCTCAGCTCACTGTTTGAGCCAAAAATAAGATCTGCTCGCGTGGCTGTCCATTTAAGCTCTCCCGTTTTGCGGTCATTGCCTTCAAATACTTCGTTGCTCTCATCAGTTGCTTTCCATACAGTACCCATATCAAGCAGGTTAACAAAGAAATCATTTGTAAGTTTACCCGATGTGTTTGTAAATACACCATTTGCGGAATTATCATAATTTGCTCCGAGTACTCTCATTCCGCCTACAAGCGATGTCATTTCAGGGGCTGTCAGATTCAGCAATTGCGCTTTATCAACCAGCAGTTCTTCTGTTGATACCGAGAACTTTGTTTTTAAATAATTGCGGAAACCGTCTGCAGCGGGTTCTAAGAATGCAAATGATTCAACATCAGTCTCTTCCTGTGATGCATCCATACGTCCGGGTGTAAACGGAACCTTAACGCTGTGACCCGCATCTTTTGCGGCTTTTTCAACACCAGCATTACCGGCAAGCACAATAAGATCAGCAAGCGATACTTTTTTGCCGCCTTTTTGCGCGCTGTTAAATTCATTTTGAATTACTTCAAGTGCTTCCAATACTTTCTTAAGTTGTGTGGGATTATTAACAGCCCAATCCTTTTGCGGCGCTAAGCGAATGCGCGCGCCGTTTGCGCCGCCGCGTTTATCTGAGCCGCGGAAAGTTGATGCTGATGCCCATGCTGTAGAAACTAATTCTGATACTGTTAATCCTGATGCTAATATTTTTGCTTTTAAAGATTCAATATCATTTGTATCAATGAGCTTATGGCTGGCTGCGGGGATTGGATCCTGCCATATCAAAACCTCTTCAGGTACTTCGTGTCCCATGTAGCGGGCACGCGGACCCATATCACGATGTGTTAGCTTGAACCATGCACGAGCGAAAGCTTCTGCAAACTCATCAGGATTTTCGAAGAAGCGCCTTGAAATTTTTTCGTAAGCCGGGTCAAATCTCAATGCAAGATCTGTTGTAAGCATTGTTGGCGCATGTCTTACATTCTTATCGAATGCATCGGGAATTGTGCCTGCGCCTGTTCCGTTTTTAGGGATCCACTGATTCGCTCCTGCAGGACTCGTTGTAAGCTCCCAATCATATCCAAACAAATTCCAGAAGAAATTGTTGCTCCATTTTGTGGGTGTTGAGGTCCATGTTACTTCAAGTCCGCTTGTAATTGCATCACCGGCTTTGCCTGATTTAAATTTGCTCTTCCAGCCCAAGCCCTGTTCTGTAACATCGGCAGCTTCGGGTTCAACCCCTACATTTGCCGCATCACCTGCGCCATGGGTTTTACCGAATGTATGTCCGCCTGCAATAAGCGCGACTGTTTCTTCATCATTCATAGCCATACGAGCAAATGTTTCGCGGATATCTCTTGCTGCAGCTATTGGATCAGGGTTTCTGTTAGGTCCTTCGGGGTTTACATATATCAATCCCATTTGCACTGCTGCCAATGGATTATCAAGATCACGCTCACCTGAATAGCGTTTATCGCCTTCAAGCCACTTTGTTTCTGAACCCCAGTATACATTTTCATCGGGTTCCCATACATCTTCTCTTCCTCCGGCAAAACCAAAGGTCTTAAATCCCATTGATTCCAGCGCTACATTACCAGTGAGTATCATCAGGTCAGCCCACGATATTTTTTGACCGTATTTTTGTTTGATAGGCCAAAGCAATCTGCGCGCCTTATCTAAATTTGCGTTATCAGGCCAACTGTTAAGCGGCGCAAAACGCTGCTGTCCTTCTCCTGCTCCGCCGCGCCCATCACCTGTGCGGTATGTTCCTGCCGAGTGCCATGCCATACGGATAAAGAGTGGTCCGTAATTACCGAAATCTGCGGGCCACCATTCCTGTGAATCGGTCATAAGTTTTTTAAGGTCTTGCTTTATAGCCTGGTAATCCAAACTTTTGAATTCCTCAGGATAATTAAAATCTTTTCCCAGAGGATTGGATAGGGAAGAGTGCTGACGAAGTATGTTCAGTTTTAGCTGATTCGGCCACCAGTCAAGGTTTTTTGTGCCGCCTCCGCCAAAACCGGCTCCCCCTGTAACGGGGCATTTGTTGTTGTTATTATTTTCCATTTTGATTTGTTTTTTTAAAATTATATAATTCCGGTATGAACTTTGTAGATATTAAAAATTTAAAATCCGGGAAATATTATTTGATCAGGATTTTAAATGCTTTAGTATTATTGAGACTTATATTAATTATAATGCAAAATTAACTGTTTAATTGAAAATATTAAAGGTTTAAATTTGTATGATTCTTTTTTGATGGCTGCAATATTGAAAATAATATAATTCTCAAAACTTATATTGTACAAACAGACCGTTAAGTGCAGGACCAAATGAAAATTTACTTCCCTTTCCTCTATGCTCATTTGTATGAACAACAAAATAACCTGAGCCAAAACCAATTAAACCGCCTAAGGCAACATCAGAAACCCAGTGCTGGTTATCATGTACCCTTGAATACGATGTAAGCGCAGCCAGTGAGTAAAACAAAGTTCTTGACCACCATGTATTTATCTTCTCAGCTAAAACCGTTGATACGGCAAATGCTACTGTTGCGTGACCAGAAGGGAATGCATGCTTATCCTCTGTTTTTTCAAACCAGTAAAAATCATATTGATTATCAGAATAATATGGTCTTGACCTGCCCGTAACAGTTTTTAAAAGTATTGTGATACTTCCGGAATATATAAGGCTTTGCAGAAGCATTCTGCCGGTTTCCCTTATAACTTTATTCCGCACTAACAAACCGGTAAGATAAATTGCCCCTGAGCCAATTCCCGCATATTTAACATCGCCGCCATTTTTTACGATGCTCCAGAAGTCACCATCTTTAACACCTTTTGATAGGGAAGTATGAAGGTTTTTATCCTGGCTCATTATAACACCCAGGCTTATTAGTCCCGCGCCGGTAAACAGCCATTCTTTTGAATTAAGCCTGAACGGGGTTGAATAAAATGCGGCTCCATCGGTAAAGAATGTTTTTGTATCATATACAATATCATCCCATATTCCGGGTTTATGTACCTTCAAGCTATCACCTGCATAAACTTGACTTAAAAATGTAAAGGTAAATGATAAAATAAAAATCTTTAATAATATCTTCAGCATTAATGTAATTTAGTAGTTGTTTAATTATTGTTTTCATAAAAATAATCCATAATTCTGTCTGAATTCTGAATTTTATTAGTACAATATAATATATTTCGATCATATGTTCTTTACCGGATTGTCATTTTAAACTCTTATCTGGAATTTCAGAAATATTTAAGTAATAGTCCCTGAAAAAAATTCAGGATGATAACTGTTAAGGGAGAATTCTCATACTCACTGCATTTCCCCTTTAAAATAACACATAAATTGCGTATGTTATATCACTACCTGATTTTTTAGAGCAAATCGTAATTTCGGCTTCCTTTCTAAAGCCGCCATTTAAATTAAAGATAACTTCTAATTGATAGTGAAATTGTGTATTCATAATTTTTACTATTCTATTTATCCTAACTGATCAGGATTTCATTAACCTTTTTTAAAAATTACAGAATGAGCACATATAAAGATAACAAAGCTATTGAACTGTTTACAAGATATCAGGGTAACCCTATTTTAACTCCCTCAATGTGGCCCTACAAAGCTAATGCAGTATTTAATGCGGGTGCAACAATGTTCAACAATAAAGCTTTACTTCTTGTAAGAGTAGAAGATATGTGCGGTTTTTCACATCTCTGCAAAGCAACAAGTGATGACGGCTTTACCAACTGGCAAATTGATTCTCAACCCACAATGGTAGCTAACCCCGAAAAATACCCTGAGGAATTTTACGGAATTGAAGATCCCCGGATAATTAAACTGGATGAAGAATTTGGTAATGCTATTGGTTATGCAATCGCTTATACATCATTTTCTAAAAGCGGACCCCTTGTATCGCTAGCGATGACAGAAGACTTTGTTAACTTTAATAAAATTGGTGTCATTATGACGCCTGATGATAAGGATGCATCGTTATTCCCGAGAAGGTTTAATGGTAGGTGGGCTTTATTACACAGACCAACTCCAACAAATGCAAGAATGGGCGCGCATATTTGGATATCCTATTCACCAGATCTTATCCATTGGGGTAACAGTTCTGTGTTATTGCCTGCAAGAGAGGGAAGCTGGTGGGATGCAAATAAAATTGGTTTAGGACCGCCGCCGATTGAAACCCCTGAAGGATGGCTGATAATTTATCACGGTGTAAGGCAAACGGCTGCCGGAAGTATGTACAGGCTTGGACTAGCTATGTTAGATCTTGAAGACCCAAGTAAAATAATTAAAAGATGCGATGAATGGGTCTTTGGTCCTCATGAAATGTATGAAAGAGTTGGCGATGTACCTGATGTAACTTTCCCCTGTGGTGTAATAGTAAAAGATGATACTTTAATTATGTATTATGGCGCAGCTGATACAACTATTGCGATCGCAACCGCATCTATGAGCCAGGTATTAGAGTGTTTTAAAAATCATTAATAATTAATCTTTAAAATAATCAAGAATAAATCAACATGAATAAACCATTAAATATATCTTTCTTTTCTTCATATGTACCGCGTCAATGCGGTATCGCAACGTTCACTAATGATCTTTCTGGCGCAATAAAAAAGCTTTCAACCGAAGATGAATATAGTATAAATGTTTTAACTGTCAATGATTTCCTTGACGGTTACAAATATCCTTCTGAAGTTAAATTTGAAATTAAAGATAACAGTGTTAACGATTTTATTGAAGCTGCAAATTACGCAAATCTTTCGGATTCTGATATTATAAACATTCAGCATGAATTTGGGCTCTATGGCGGTGAAGCCGGTTCAAACCTGCTTTACTTCATTGAAAGGTTAAAAAAACCTTTTGTTACAACTCTTCATACTATTTTAGAAAAACCATCAGATGAACAATTGAAAATAATACAGGAAATTGGCGAGTTATCTTCATTTCTTGTAGTTCAGTCAAAACGCTCTTCACAGATGCTTGAGAAGATATATAATATTCCCAAAGAAAAAATTAAATACATCCCTCATGGCGCGCATGATGTTCCTTTTTTAGATACAGCTTATTATAAAGATAAATTCCAGCTCTCTGAAAGAAAAGTTATCTTAACATTCGGACTTCTAAGCCCGGAAAAAGGACTTGAAGACGGAATCAACGCAATGGCAGAAGTAGTTAAAACGTACCCGGATGTTATGTATATAATTCTTGGAGCAACTCATCCAAACGTTAAAAGACAATTTGGCGAAGCATATCGTTATTCGTTGGAAAATCTTGTAAAAAAACACGGACTGGAAAAGAATGTAATTTTTATTAACAGGTTTGTTGATCTGGATGAACTTCTTGATTTTCTTTTAATGAGCGATATTTATCTTAGTCCTTATCATATTAAAGAACAGATCGTATCAGGTACTCTTACATATGCGCTTGCCTGTGGTAAGGCAATAATATCTACTCCGTATTGGCATGCCCAGGAAATTCTTGCTGATGAAAAAGGGATACTTGTACCATTTAAAGACCCTGTAAGTATTGCTAAAGCTATAACAGAACTTATTGGTGATGAGAATAAAAGGAACAGGCTTAGAAAGAATGCTTATGATGCCGGAAGAGAAATTGTATGGGCTAAAACCGCAGAACATTATGTGGAAACATTCCGTACAGCTATTGAAGAATTTAAAAGAACCGGAAGATTAATAGTTCATGATTCAAAAGATAAAAATATTCCTGCGCTGCCTGAGTTAAGTTTTGCGCATTTAAAGAAAATGTCTGACTCAACAGGAATTTTTCAGCACGCGACTTACAGCTACCCAAACCGTGATGAAGGATATTGCACTGATGATAATGTTAGGGCTTTAATGGCTGCTATATTAAATAAGTATTCGCAGAATGATGATTCGCTTAATTGGTACATAGATAAGTATTTAACATTTGTTCTTCATTCATATAATAAAGATGCTGGTTTATTCCGTAACTTTATGTCTTTCGATAGGAAATGGCTTGAAGATGTTGGAGCTGAAGATTGTAATGGAAGGGTAATATATGTTTTGGGGTACATTGTTAAAAATACAACTTCAAATTCAACATTATCTTTCGTGAAATCATTGTTTGACCAAAGTATAAAGAATATGTCAGCATTTAAATCACCCCGCGCAATTGCCTATATTATAATGGGATGTATATTCTATCTTAAAAGATTTTCTGGTGCAAGAGAAATAAAGAAAATATGTAAAACACTTTCTGACAGGCTGCTGGAGTATTATAATGATACTTCAACTGACAACTGGAAATGGTATGAATCATACCTGACGTATGATAATGCAAGACTTTCGCAGGCAATGATAACCGCTGGAAGTTTTCTGGGCAATAAAGCATATACAGCCGCTGGTATTGAATCATTGACATGGCTGTATGACCAATTGTATGACACGGAAAAAAATTGCCTTTCATTAGTAGGAAATGACGGGTGGTATTATAAAGGCAAAACTAAAGCCAAGTATGACCAGCAGCCTATGGAAATTCCGGCAATAATAGATGCATGTTATCAGGCGTTCATGATAAGTAATGATACCCAGTGGATAAATAAGCTAAGTGTTGCATTCAGCTGGTTCCTTGGGAATAATGACAGGCAGGAACCGCTATGTGACCTTATTACTGGTGGTTGTTTTGATGGACTTACACCTGCTATGATTAACCAGAACCAGGGGGCTGAATCAACTATCAGCTGGCTGCAATCACTATTAAGAATGATGAATATAAGGCAGGAATTAAAAATGATGCTTTGAAGAGTTGATCAAACACTTAGAAACAGGTGAACAGACTTTTGCAGTCTTAAGATAATTTAAAATAATTTTAAATTTAATCAAATGAGTTCAGAAAATATTATTAATTCAGAAAAGCAAAATCTTAAAGAACTTTTAAACTACCAGAAAGGCTCTGTTGTAAGCAGTGTAGTTCTGAAAAAGACAACAGGAAATATAACAATCTTTGCTTTTGATGAAGGCGAAGGACTTAGTGAACATACCACGCCATTTGATGCAATGGTATATATTATTGAAGGTACAGCTGAGGTAACAATATCCTCAAAAATAAATGTTGTTACCGAAGGCGAAATGCTGATTTTACCGGCAAACCAGCCCCATGCATTGAAAGCTATTACAAAGTATAAAATGATGCTTGTTATGTTAAAATAAAAAGTTAATTTTTAATTGTTTTGACATAAAAATCGATATTATTGGTGTTTTTTACTTAACCAAAATCGTTACTCTTTACATTTAAATTTAAGTTTTAATTGTATAATTAATGTATTATTATTAGAAAATAATCCAATAATTTAAATATATTTTAATACCATGAAGAAAATCTACACGCCTTCAGGTTTAACAGCATTAATTGCTCTTCTTTTCCTTATTATTACAAACATTACTTTTTCATCAGGAACAGTTTACATGTTAGCTGATTTTGAGAACACTTCATTCCCGCCATCTGGGTGGACTGTTGCAAATACTTCCAGTTATAATTTTATCAGAACTACATATGCCAGCGGTTACGGTTCAGGGTCGTCATGCGCCGTTGCTGATTTTTATGATTATATCTCCGGTAATTTTGACCTTATAACAAGGTCATTTCCTAATTCTACCTCAGGTGATTCATTAATATTCGATCACGCTTATACTACAGGTGCTGCTGAAAATGATAAGATGGATATTTACTATTCCACAGATAACGGCTCAACATGGAATTTACTTGTTACTTATCTTGGCGGACCTTCAGGTCCTTTAAAAACTGCTCCTGCAACTTATGATTTGTTTGTCCCAACCCCGAGTCAGTGGGCTACAAAAAGAAATGCTCTGCCGGTTGGAACCAATAAAATTAAATTTACCGGAGTTACTGCATACGGAAATAATCTGTATCTTGATAATATAAGAGTTGGCATTCCATATGCAAATGATGCAGGCTTAAGCAGTATAGTTGCTCCTAAATGGTCAATCACACCACAGAGTGTTGCTCCTCAGGTTTCTGTTCGTAATTACGGAAGCAGTACACAATCTTTTAATGTTACAATGACAATTAACCCGGGCGGTTATACAAACACGCAGGCAGTTTCAAATCTTGCAGCAGGTCAGGTACAGACTGTTATTTTTACAAGTTATAATTTTGCAACAACAAATAATTATACGCTCACATGCTACACATCATTAGGTTCTGACCAGAATATTGCAAATGATACAATTTCAAATACACTAGTTGTAACAACATCTCCGCGAAACGTTGTCCTTGAGTTCTGCACCGGTACATGGTGCCAATGGTGCCCGTGTGGTGATGATGAGGCGCGTCATCTTGCGCAGGTATATCCAAACGCGGTAATACTTGCTTATCATGGCGCAGGAAGTGACCCATATAAAGATTTTAACGGTAATGGTATAATTGGTTTGCTTGGTTTTGCTGGTTATCCATCCGGTCTTGTTGATAGAAGACTTGGATCAAATAACGGCTGGGGTTCAATGTTCACCGATGCGGAATACCGCATGTCGCAAAGTCCATCAGGAACTGTAAACATTGCTGTAACAAGCGCAGTATATAATGTAGGAACAAGGGAGCTTGTTGTGAACGCAAATGCAACAGCATTATCTTCACTTTCAGGGCAGTATAAAGTTAATTATGTGATAAAAGAAAATAATCTGGTCTATCCGCAGACAGGCAATAGTTATTGCCCCGGCAATTCCAATGCAATCCACGATGATGTTGTAAGGAATATCGTGAACGGAGCAAGCGGTACGAATGTAAACTCAGGTACCTGGAACCAGAACCAAACTTACCCATTAACATTTACAACTACTTTAGGCGCAGCTTGGGTACCGGGTAACTGTAGATTTGATATTTTTATTTATAAAGATAATGGTCCTTTAAGCGTATCAGAAATGCAGCAGGGGGTATCATCTTCGTTTGTTGTTACCGGAATCAATCCTCTTGGTACGAATATTCCTGATAGATATGAGCTTTCACAAAACTATCCTAACCCGTTTAATCCGGTTACAAATATCCATTTCTCAATTCCCAAAAATACCAATGCGTCACTTAAGGTCTATAATGCGGTTGGTCAGTTAATGGGTGTTTATCTTGATGGAGCCATTAATGCGGGTCAATATAACGCAGAAATTGACGCAACAAACTTTGCAAGCGGAATTTATTATTACACACTCAGCACCAAAGAATTTACCGAGACAAAGAAAATGATATTAGTTAAGTAATTCAGCTTAAACTAAATTTTAAAAGCCTCTGAAATTTACTTTCAGAGGCTTAGTTATTTTATGTTCAAAGTTAGTATGCTAAAAGTATTTATTCTACATTATAAAGTCACGTCTAAAAACTCAAGTTTAAGAAACAAACAGAACACTGATGACACTGATTAAACTGATTTTCTCTGATTTTCTCTGTGTATTTCTGTAACATCTGCCACGACTTTCGCTTTTTGAAAGTTGTCTTCAGTGTTCTATTATTAGCATTTAGAGATTCCCTTTAAGTAATTAGCATTACTTAATCAACAGTTCCGCAAACGGGATTTCTAATTAAATAGCTATCGCTATTTAATTATCAACATCTTCTTTGTAGCTGTAAATTCACCTGCATCAAGTCTGTAGAAGTAAGCGCCTGATGAAAGTGTCGATGCATCAAAGCTAAATTCATAAACACCCTGATTTCTGAATTCATTAACCAATGTTTTTACTTCTCTGCCTAATATATCAAACAAAACTAATTTCACATTTTCCGACTGCGGCAAAGTAAATTTAATTGTTGTTACAGGATTGAATGGATTTGGATAGTTCTGGCTTAAACTGTAATAATTTGGTATCTCTAAAGTCTGGATAATACCAACAGGGCCTACATAGGTTATTACCAGACACCAACTTTTAAGAAAACCGGTATCTCCTGTTACAGTATCAGTAATAAGTAATTTCCAATAGCGTCCATTTATTCCTGGATTACCATTAAATGCTGTGAGCGGATTAGATGGCTTAAATGAACCGGTAAATGGAGCAGTACCTGACTCAATTGTTGTTGCAGCTGAATCATTAAGTATTGTTCCTATAAAGTTATCCCCTGAGCCGCCAACACGGTTAATAATTTTTACGCTTATATTATTTCTTTTCAGGTAAAAACTTAAATCTGAATCCCATGAATGCATTACAGTATCTATTCTAACATTAACATCTAACACTATCACATCATCACCTATCGCGGCAAAAATTGAATCCAAAGTATTCATATGGTCGTTTATGGGTATATTCAATCCGCCTCTGCAAAGTGTTAACTGTTGTCCCCATGGTGGAGGTGGTGAATAATTTCCTTCAAGCCTAACTCCCCAGCTTTTCCATTGTGGATATGGGGTATTTATATTTTGCCATGTTGGGGGGTATGTTGTTGTAACTCTCTGGTAACCAGGTCCCATTGTGCTAACCGGACCATTCATATCTGCTGAAAAGAAGAATGGTAATATTGGATTATTATTCCATCTTACACCTACAAAATAAGCCCTCTGCGATGTTAAATAGAATATAGGATAACTGTATCTTGTGTGACCCGGAAATATTGCAACATTATTAGCAACCTTATTATTCGTTCGGTAAACTTCATTACCCGGAGTACCCCCAGGACCTGTTGTATCATATATCATCAGGTCAAATGTTAAATTTCCCGATGGTGCTAAAGCTGTCCATACAACACACATCTGGGTTATGGTAAAACCAAGAACAGGCATTACCATCTTCTGTACCATTGTTGTGGAATCACCTGTTGATGATGAGCGAATACCGTCTTCATAAGAACCGTCATCTCTGATTACACTTATGTTAGGACCACCTGAACATGTGATACCTGTATCAGTAATTGTTCCCCAGTTCGGACCATCATATAGAGGCGCGATAGAGGAAGAAATATCCTGAGCGATTGTTACTGCTCTAAAAGCAATAAAAGTAAAAATAAGAAATAATCCTGAAAATAGTTTGTAAGTTTTCATGATAGAGGTTTCTCCTTTATAAGAAAAAATTCTTGAACAGAAAAAATTATATTAATGAAAAAAACGAAAAATACATAAATGATATTACAAAAATTAAGAATTATTCAAAGAAATTCAACATAAAAACTTAAATAGCCTGAAAAGTTGCGTTTTTTATCTTAAATGAATGATAATTTCCCATTTCAATTGAATATGCGTTAAGCTATTTTAGCGTTCATTTAATATTTGAATTTGAAAAAACTTATATTCATTTTATTTATCGGATTAACGCTCTCAGGTTATGCCCAGGAAAATGTTAAGATAATGACTTACAATCTCCTCAACTATCCTGATGTTGATTCAGCTATCCGCAACCCCAAATTCAGAATTGTAATAAAAACCTCAAACCCGGATATACTGGTTGTACAGGAAATGACAAGCCCAGCGGGAATGACCGGATTTTTAAGTAATGTGATGAACGCATACGGTAATGTTTATTCAATGGGTACATTCATTACAGGTACAGATACATATAACGGATTTTTCTATAAAACCTCAAAGTTTCGCTTTATCAGTAATACAGTTATCAGAACAGCGCTCAGGGATATTAATGAATTCAAGGTTACACATCTTAATTACCCGGCTGATACGCTAAGAATATTTTCCGTTCATCTTAAATCAAGCACAGGCGCTGCAAATGAAAATCAAAGAGCTGCGGAAGTTGACAGCTTAAGAAAGTTTACTTCAACAATTTCTTCAAATTCATTTTATATGGTTGTGGGTGATTTCAATATTTACGGAGATAATGAACAGGCATACATAAAACTTAAACAGGTTACTAATGGCAACGGACATTTTGTGGATGCTATTAATATGACGGGCTCGTGGAATAATTTCAATTACAGGCAGTATCACACACAGTCACCGCGTACAAGGGGATTTGGAGGAGGAGCAACAGGTGGAATGGATGACCGCTTCGATATGATCCTGCTCTCGCCAGGAATATATAACGCAGGCAGAATCGCTTATGTACCTAATACAATGACACCATTTGGTAATGACGGTAATCATTACAATGATTCCATCAATAAAAGACCCAATACTGTGGTACCTGATTCAGTTGCCGATGCAATACATTATGCAAGTGATCACATTCCCGTATTTGCTACTTTTACCTTCGGGAATGTTATAGGTATATCAGGCAATAACCAAAATATACCATCTGAATTTGAACTTGGACAGAACTAC
>JANPBV010000060.1:0-19631 GCA_031430615.1 Ignavibacteria bacterium
TATCATAATTTACTAGTTTTATACCGGACAGGTAGCTCAGTCGGTAGAGCAACGGCCTGAAAAGCCGTGTGTCGCCGGTTCAATTCCGGCCCTGTCCACTTTTTTTTATTCAATTCCTTTCATTTTTCGGGATATAGCGTAGCCCGGTATCGCGCCTGCTTTGGGAGCAGGAGGTCGCAGGTTCGAATCCTGCTATCCCGACAGATTTAATAGCGACCGGAGGTCGTCCCGCAAGGCCGGACTATCACGACAGAAAAAATTAAGGAGATATTCTCCTTTTTTTATTTCTACAATTTTAACCCTAAACCACAAATTACACTTGAAAATATCGTATATTTCTGCTTGATTTGTAAACTATGAACGAAGTATCTACCCCAAAACTAATTATCTCATTCCTCACCCGTTTTTTGGGAGTATTCCTTATTATTTTTTCTTTAATGACGGTTATACAGGGATTCATTTCTGTAATAAATATCAATAAAGATGGCTCAACCGGTGTCAGGTATATCAATGAAACAGAAAAGTTTAATTACCTATTAATTTCGACAATAAGCGAAAACTACCCTGCGTATAATTCAGGTATTCAGCCCGGTGATACACTAATAAAAATAAACGGTGTGCCGGTAACTGATCTCAGTGAAATACGCAAAGAAATAGATAGAAAAGAAATTGGCGGGAAAGTTACTTATACCATCCGCCGCGGACATGAAGTAAAAGATTATGAATTTACACTTGCGCCGCTTATGCCACTTGAAAAAGTAATGACCTTTCTTTTTAGAACAGTACCTGTAATTTTATTAATAGCTTACCTTATTGTAGGAATGTGGGGAATAGTTAAGAGTCCATATACAACTGAAACAATATTGATAGCGCTGTTTTGCTTCTGTTTTGGATGTTTTATGTATGCAACTGTTAATGTTGGTGATACCGCTGATACTTTCATTAAAAAATACCTGTACTTTGATACATTAAGAGAATTTGTAACATACATCATGTGGCTTGGTCCAAGTTTCTGGGTTTTACTCTTTGCAACCTTCCCTAAAAAAAGCAGGCTATATGAAAATAATAAATTCATTTCTTTGCTATTCATTTTCCTGCTGCCGATAATTATTATCATATCTTCAATTATGAACCTGGATAGCCGTGTGTTAACTATTATGATATTCCTGCTTTTGTTCATACAAATGTCTGTTGGCGTTGCGCTGCTATCAAAAAATCTAAAAAAAGTAAACACAGCATTAGAAAAACGACAGGTCAGATTAATGTTGTTTGGCGTAAAGTACGGCTCACTATCAATCGGTATCGGCTGGGTACTGGTAATAACAACTCAATTTGTACTGTTAAACCAGATTAACTCTAACTTATTACTCATCAGCCTTTTGATATTTCTTTTATGTGAAATAGGCGGCTTGATTATTCCATTCACATTCCTAAATTCATTCTTCCAGAATAAACTTCTTGAAACCGAAAGCGCTCTAAAACGCAGAGTGAGGGTATTTGGAGTTACGGTTGGAATGCTTGGTGTTTATTTATTTGTGATATTTGTTATAGTCAGGCTTTCAGTAAGCTTTTTTGAGCTTAGCGATCCTACAGTAATTATTTTATCAGTACTTCTGCTCTCACTAACTTTTACTCCAATAAATAAACGCATACTTAACTGGATAGATGAAACATTCTACCCCGAAAGAACTAAATACGCAGAAGCATTAAAGAGATATATTCGCAGTATTTCAGGGCAGATTGAATCAAATGAACTATTAGTTGAATTAAGAAACTGGGTAAAGGCAACTATTGGTATTAATCCGGTTATAGCATTTGCAATTGGTCCACAGTTTAGTATTAACACACCATTCAGATATAACGATAATGAAAGCGTGATACACAGAATAAGAAGCGGCAATAAATTCTTTTGGGATGAGATATCCGAGCGATCAAGAATAACTGTTGATGAAAATGAAATCGAATGGGTAAGGGATAACGATATATCTGTTACAATACCAATGATTTCTCAGGGTGAACTAATTGGAGTGTTAAATCTGGGGAAAAAATCAAACGATGAGGATTTTTCAGCAGAAGATTTGGATATATTAACACAGGCTTCAGCGCAAACAGCGCTTGCTCTGCAAAACCTGAATCTGCAATCCTACTATATTGATAAGAAACGTATGGATAAAGAGCTTGAAATGGCAAGGAATATACAGCGCAGGCTTATGCCGCAAGAGATACCTCAAGTTACAGGATTGGAAGTCTATGGGGAATCAAGACCCTGCTTCGAAGTTGCCGGAGATTATTATGATATCATCAATAACGAAGAAGGCAATACCTTCATGGTCATAGCCGATGTAAGCGGTAAAGGTGCCGGTGCTGCAATGATAATGGCTAACCTTCAGGCATCAATAAGGCTTGGACTTGAGATCACTGAAGATTTTGCAGAATTTATAGCAAGAATAAATAATCACATATTCAAAAATACTTCTTCATCAGAATTCATAACATTGTTTATAGGGGCATGGGAGCCTAAGACAAACTCCTTTCACTACATCAATGCCGGACACAATCCACCTATTATGATAAATAAAGAAGGGAATATCACAACTTTTGATGCAACCGGACTTATACTTGGAGTATTAAAGGATCAATTGTACGAAAGAAAAGTAATAAAAATTGAACCCGGTTCTGTAATTGCTATTTATACAGATGGACTTGAAGAAGCTATGAACCAGCAAAATGAATTGTATGGTCAGGAAAGGATAATTGATTCACTTAAAGCTAACAGGGAACTATCATCCAGGGAAATTGTAAAAAAGATACAGAATGAAGCGATTGAATTCTGTAAAGGAAAACCATTACACGATGACCTGACTATGATAGTGATAAAAAGCTAAAGATTTAGACTAATTATTATTTCTTATTTTTTTAACTATAAAATATACGAGCGGGAATAACCCCAATGTAGCAACTGAAGCAAAAAAGAAAGCAATTTTGAACCCTATATCATCATTCACATTTCTTGCATCAACAATACTTTCAGCATTCTCACTTTGCTTACCTGTTCGCATGGCTTTACCAATTCTTACAGTGAAATATATTGTAATAATTAGCGATGAAACAAAACTTAATATCAATGTTCCAATAGCAATATCATCCGTTGAGCGGTTTGCTGCAAGGAAAAATGTTATAATTGCCAGGCTTACAGAAATGAAGAGAATAAGAAAAAATGGAACGACAGTAGTTTTGTTGTAGGTTACTCCAATACCACCTTGCATTGAATTACCATACGTAAAATACTGACCATCAGATCCGATGATCTTTTCGAAACGGTATGTGAAAAAATTCCAGTAGGAAATAAAAATAAAAGGTATCGAAGCAGAAAAAAGGCTTATCATCATACTGTCTTTTTCACCTGACCCAATAATTATCAATCCGGCACCAATTAATAAAAATAATGCTGCCGAGGATATTAAGATTATTTTTCGTTGCAATTCTTACTCAACCTTTATTATCTGAGACTGCTCTTTTATGATAATTTCTGGTTTCCCGTTATATTCTACAATTTTTCCACTTAATGTAAGTTTAACGCCTTTTTTGATGCTCGAATAGTCAACATCTAAAGTACCTGCCTTTATCACACCGACAAATGAAGCATTTGGATTCACTTCATCAAAATTTATCAGTACAGTTCCCTTGTTTGATACAAATACCGAAGCAACGGGTCCGGTAACAACTTTAACTTCACCAATAAAATTCTTGGCATCTTTTGATGATACTGTATCCTGTGAATTACTATATGCTGAGAAAAGAATAAATGTTAAAAACACGAATATTATTTTTGTTTTCATGATTATATAATTAATTATTAATATTTACCTTCTTTTAATTTATCGTAAGTATAGATACCTGAATCATGTCCATCCTGCCATGTAAGCTGAATTGCATAAGAACCAACCTGCTTTATATCCTTCACAGTCAACTGCGCTGAAGCAAGCAGCGGAATATATGTTTCAGGTCTGTTTAATCTTTCAGCTAAACAATTCGCGCATGGGCAGTTTTTCCTTAAGTTTGCAAGCTGTAGCATTGTTTCACTTCCGTCATCCCACCCAATATACAGGTAGCGTGAGTCCTTAATTTTTATTTTCTCAGGAGTTATACTTTTATGAATTTAAGAATTTTTCTGCTTCTAAAACATCTTCTTCACTGCCGATAAATATAGGAGTTTTCTGGTGCAAAGCTAAAGGCACTAATTCAAGTATTCTGTTTACACCATTTGTAGCTCTGCCTCCTGCCTGTTCAATTATAAAAGCCAATGGATTTGCTTCATACAATAGTCTTAGCTTACCGTTTGGATTTTTATTATCACCCGGGTACATAAATATTCCGCCATATAACAGATTACGATGGAAATCAGCAACAAGTGAGCCTACATATCGCGCTGAATACGGTCTGCCTCTTTTCTTATCATCACATTTTAAATCATCAACATATTTTCTTAAGCCGTCATTCCACTTATTATAATTGCCTTCATTTATGCTGTATATCTTTGAGCGCTTTGGTATCTTGATATTTTCATAGAATAGAAGAAATTCCCCTACTGTCGGGTCAAGAGTAAACCCATGCACTCCCCTGCCGGTTGTATATACCATAATTGTACTGGAGCCGTATATTATGTAACCTGCTGCAACCTGGTGAATTCCCTGCTGCAGGCAATCTTCCAGTGTACCGGGTCCACTTTCTGTTACACGTTTATAAATTGAAAAAATAGTGCCAATACTGATATTCGCGTCAATGTTAGAAGAGCCGTCGAGCGGATCGAAGTGGATTATATATTTGCTCAAAGGACGCTTACCCATAAATTTTTCATTTACGGGGATAAAATCTTCACTTTCTTCTGATGCAATGGCGCATAAATGCCCGCTTACTTCCATAGCCCTTACAAGGATATCATGCGCATAAATATCAAGTTTTTTCACCTGCTCACCGTGTACGTTTTCGTTACCTGTTAGACCCATCAGGTCAATAAGTCCTGCGCGATTCACCTCCAGTGAAATGACCTTGCACGCTAAGGCTATATCTGCAAGCAGGTCAGATAGCTCACCTGTTGCATCAGGGTATTTTCTTTCCTCGTCAATAATGTGCCGGTATAGAGTTATAAACTTTTTTAACATTTATTAATTTATTCTGTATTTATAAATATAATATTTTACTTTCCCTGCATTTAATGCACTTTAGAAATATCTCTATTAATAATTCTAAAGTATTAGCCTTATTGCATCCTGAATGTTCTCAACAGGAATATATTCCAGGTCTTTGGACTGTTTAAAATTCTTTAAATTGCCTTTTGGCAGAACAACTTTTTTAAATCCAAGCTTAACAGCCTCCTGAATCCTTCTTTCGGCAAAGCTGATAGCTCGGGTTTCACCGCTTAAGCCTACTTCTCCAAGTATCAGCATATCCGCATCAATTGATGTGTCCTTAAAGCTGGAACAGATAGATATGGCTGCCGCTAAGTCTATTGATGGCTCATCAATCTTAATGCCGCCTGCAATATTTACAAAGACATCGAACTTTGATAAATGTATGCCAATTTTCTTTTCGAGTACAGCAATTAATATTGCAAGCCTTTTATAATCAAAACCTGTTGCAGTACGCTGGGGAACTGAATACCCCGATGATGATACAAGCGCCTGCACTTCAATTAATATCGGGCGGGTGCCTTCCATGCTTGCTGAAACCGTACTGCCTGAAATACCCTTTGAGCGCTGTGAAAGGAATACTTCGCTTGGGTTACGCACTTCCATAAGTCCCGTGCCTGTCATTTCAAATATCCCGATCTCATTGGTTGAGCCAAACCGGTTCTTGATTGCTCTAAGAACGCGGTATGCATGTGTTCTTTCACCTTCAAATTGCAAAACTGTATCAACCATGTGTTCTAAAACTTTCGGACCCGCTATAAAGCCTTCTTTTGTGATATGTCCGATTAGGAAAAATGAAATATTTTTCGCTTTTGCAATTTGTATTATTGCTGCTGTGGATTCCCTTAATTGCGAAACACTTCCCGGGCTTGACTCCAGTTCATTTCTGTAAATAGTTTGTATGGAATCAATAATTACAATATCAGGTCTAAGTTTATCAACAATTGCCGCAATTATTTCAAGGCTTGTCTCAGAGAGGATGTAAAATTCATCGTGTGCAAATCCAAGTCTCTCGCACCTTAACTTAATCTGTTTTGGTGATTCTTCACCGCTAACATAAAGTATTGTGTTCTTCTTTATCTTATCTGAGAGCTGCATCATGAGGGTTGATTTTCCAATACCGGGATCTCCGCCAACAAGCACAACTGAACCGGGTACAATTCCTCCGCCTAAGACTCTGTCGAGCTCCTGAATGCCGCTTACAATGCGTTTATCTTCAGTAATATCAATATCAGATACTTTAGAAAGATTTGTGATCTTTAAATTACCCATATCCCTTGTTTTTGTGGAGAATTTGCGCTTATCGGAATACACAATTTCTTCTACAAAGGAATTCCATGAATCGCATTCAGAGCACTTACCCAACCATCTAAGTGAAGAATACCCGCATTTTTGACAGATATATTTTGTTACCGGTTTTGACATAAATTATCAGCAAAATTACTTAAATACAGAATTATTTACTAACCATAAAATCTAATTCTTTTAGCTTTGTATTTTTGCAGCCACACTGCAAAAATATAAGAATATTGTTTATGTACTTTTACAGGAATTTTAGACTAATATTATAGATTTTATAATAATATATTTGCAGTATATGCGAATAGGATTCGGTTACGACGTACATAAATTAGTTAAAGGAAGAAAGCTAATCCTTGGCGGTGTGGTAATTCCCCACAAAAAAGGGTTGCTGGGACACTCAGACGCAGATGTTTTGCTCCATGCATTATGTGATTCTATATTAGGCGCAGCAGGGCTGAAAGATATTGGCTATTATTTTTCCAACAAAGATGCTAAATGGAAGAATATTTCAAGCCTTGTTCTCTTAGCTGAATGCTTAAAACTTATCACAAAAAGAAAACTTAAAGTTGGTAATGTGGATATTACAGTAATACTGGAAGAACCTAAGATAAGTCCATACATAGACACTATGAAAAAGAATATTGCAAAAATTCTTAAAATAAAAGTTTCTCAAGTAGCAATTAAATCCACCACTTCAGAGGGACTTGGCTTTGTTGGAAAAAAGCTTGGATGCTCTGCGTATTCCATTTGCATGCTTAAATAACTTTCATTTTAAAATTGAATTTACTCCCCAAAAATAAAAAATTAAGAACTCTTATTTTATGCTTAATAAGCGGCTCGCTTCTTGGTTTTTCATTCCCCCCATTTAAAACATGGTACTTAATTTATTTTGGGCTGATGATACTGCTGTATCTGGTTTTGAGCGCCGTGAGATTCAGGCAGGCATTCGGCAGGGCTTATCTCGCAATGCTTGTATTCAATGAAGTATCGCTTTACTGGATCTCAGGATGGCACAGCGCTGATACATTTCTAAAAATTGGCGGTGTTGCTACGGTTATTATTCATTCGCTCTTCATGCTGATTCCACTATTAATAACTTATGGTGTATCAAAGATAAAAAAAGAACTGGCTTTGGGGCTATTTCCATTGATATGGGTTGGTTATGAATATTTCGATAACATATGGCAATTTGCTTTCCCCTGGCTTGAGCTTGGAAACACTGAAACATATAACCTTGGCAGAATACAGATAGTTGAATATACCGGTGTTCACGGGCTGACATTTATGATTTGTGTTATTTCCGTAATACTGTATTTTGTATTATCTAATATATACAACAGGAAGTGGAAAGTATCATCACCTAAATCAATTGCAGCATATGTAATCCTGCTTATATTGATTCTATTACCTAATTTTTATTCATCATACAGGTTAAATTCAGTAGATAATACACGCTATTTTAATTTAAAAGATTCAACTAAAGTTGTAAATACGTGCATTGTCCAGACAAACACTGACCCCTTCAAAAAATGGGGTGGTGAGCATGACGAGATATTAAATACTTATATAGATGGATTGCATGAGGGTCTTAAATTCAACCCTGATATGCTTGTTCTTCACGAAACTGCTCCTCCTTTTTATTTTCTGGAAGATATAAACCTGCTTAAATCAAAAAGATTTTTCGATTTTGTTGATTCAACCGGTAAGTATTTAGTAATGGGTATACCTCATAAATATTATTATTCAGAGAGTGAAACAATTCCACCTGACCATAGAATAACAGATGGTTCAAAAAGGAAATTTGATGTATTTAACTCTGCGATATTAATTGAGCCGCATAAGTACCATAAAGAGCTTACCATACATAAAAAGGTAAAGCTTGTTCCATTTAGTGAAAGAATGCCTTACCAGGAAAAAGTACCTTTTGCGAAAAAATGGTTCACTTGGGGTGTAGGAATAAGCGGCTGGCAGATGGGAAATGATATGAACCTGTTTAGTTTAAAAGACTCAGCAAAAAATATAAACACAAAGTTTTCAACTTTGATATGTTATGAATCGGTATTCAGTGAATTTGTTTCTGAGTTCACCAAAGAAGGCGCGGAGTATTTTGTTATCGTGACAAATGACGGCTGGTGGGGCAATACATCTGGTCCTGAACAGCATAACCAATACGCTGTGTTAAGGGCTATTGAGAACAGGAAATGGATAGTCAGATGCGCGCAAACGGGGGTATCTTGTTTTATTGATCCGTTGGGTAATATATACGATGAAATTCCATACTGGCAAAGCGGAGTTGCCTCAAGAAATATAATAGCAAACACAGAAAAAACATTTTACTCTGAAAATGGAGATATTATCGGGATGTTAGGGTTTTATACCGGAACGATTTGTTTAATAGGTTCGCTCGTTTTTTATGTGAAGAACAGGAAAGTTAGAAGAAGCGCCTGAAGCCTGCTTTTTTCCTTTGTCCTTAATTCTTCCGCTTTTTGTTTAGCTTCCTCTAATGTTGAAAATTCACCAAATCTAGCCCTATACCATGTGCCTTTTGAACCAAGATCAACTTTAAGCACACTGCCTTTTAATCCGGGTACTATTGCGCCAACTGAACTTAAGCGTTTATTGGCTTTTGCATCTGAATCCCATGCAGATTCCTGTATAGTAAACTTACCGTTATCAAGCTGAATGTAAATGACCTTATTATAGTCATCCATCCATCCCATTGCGCTTTTTGTAACACCGGGAATATTTTGGTTTGTATTTTGCTGAACAGGCTGCTCCTGTTTTGGCTGCTCTTGTTTAGGTTGTTCCTGTTTTGGCTGCTCCTGCTTAGGCTGCTCCTGAACAGGTTGAGTATTTTCCTGTTTTGGGGGCTCTTGTGATACATTTTGCTGCGTATTGTTTGTTACAGGTGGCTGACTTTCCAGTGAATTTACTGAAGCCTGATTATTGTTCTGGGTATTATTTTCAGGTTGCTGGGTTGCGCTTGTTTCCTGCTGAACTTCTTCGGTATTCTGTTGTTCTTCTTTTGGTGTAAAGAAATATTTATATATGACAGGTGAGAATATTAACAGTATTAATACAATTGAGAAAAACATTATGAATGTAGTAACATATATCCTTAGTTTTGATTTATACTCAGCTTCTTTGGTAGCCTGGTATAAAAGCTCATATTCATAAGACATTGTTTGCGTATCAGTGGTATTAGGTTCGCTATCTTTATACCAAATGTAATATGAATTATCCTGGAGTCTGTGCTCGAACTTATCTACATTACCATTACCGCTGATATTGCCGATTCCGTTACCATTTGCAAAAGGCAGCGGGTTTATAGTAGTTTGATATTCATTTGTTTTGCTGTTATCGCCTGTAAGCTCTTTATGTAATTCAACAGCGCTTGGTGGAATTACATTTTCTACCGGTGGTATTACATTACTTTCAATTACAGGCGGTGGTGGAACTGTTGAATTGTGTATCTGGCTGGAAAATGAATGCTCTTCTTTTGAGATCTCCGTAAAATAATCTGAAAACGACTTTTCAGTGACTTCTTCTATTTCTTTTGGGGTTTCTGTGATATTTTCAGTTATATTCTCAGTAGTTTCTTCAGTTTTAGCAAATATTTCTTCAGTTTTTTCTTCTATTTTATCACTTGCCTCAATGATTTCCGGTTTATTTTCCTCAATAGTATTGCTTAAAACCTCTGGGACTTCCACTACCGGGACTTCAACTGCAGGAATTTCAACCGGAAGTATAATTACAGGTGGGATAAAAGCAGTATTAGATGAAACAACCTTTGGACTGGTTATCTTGCTTAATATCTCTTCACGCTTTCTTTTGATCTCATCTTCTACCGAGTGTTTTTCCTCAGATATTATCCGCTCAAGATCATTATCCATAGAATAATTTACCGGCGCTGATACGTTAATTTCTTTTTGTTCCGGCATTTCTGTTTTTTGTTCTGTGTTAATTGGAGTTTGCTCAACGTTAATAGACTGATTCATTTTTTCTTCAGAAGGTTTTACAGGTTCCCCGGGGTTAACATATTTAGCAGGCTTAAACTGTCTCTGCTCTTCGAATGACCGTTGATTTATTTCTTCTTCAAGTGTAAGTGTCGGAAGGAATTCTACCGTTTTCTTGTTATCGCTATCACTGTTGTTATATTTAATTATAAACTCTCCCAGGTTTGTGATATCGGCAATATTATCTTCCTTTACTCCCTGGATAATGCCCGCAAAGATATCGTCATATATCTTTTCAGCTTCAAAGTTAGTAAGCTTAAAATACTTGCAGATCTTTTCTATTATTTCCTGTTTTATCATAACCCTTTATTTAAATTGGGTAATTTTACTGAGAGTTTATATTTTCAAGAAAATATTTATCCGGAAAAAAGGTTACATGATTTCTCGTCATCGGTATCGGTTCATTCAATTTCATGTATAAATCTGAACCGGGTTCTTTTCTTCTTATACTGAATGTTCCAAAGTTGGTTATCATTACATCACCGTCTTTTTTCAATTTTTCAACCAGGCGCTCTACCATAATACTTAATATCATTTCTGCACGTCCGGTTGTGATATTGTGATTTACTGCCAGTTTGTTTATCAGGTCTATTGTGTTCATATAAATAAATTTAATTGGATATGAGAAACCAATTAAAGATACCGTTTTTATGAAAATTAAACAATAGTACGCCAAGTGACTTTTTTGTACACGACTGACGGTATTTGAAATTAAACGGTTTTATAAGCTTCTTTCCCTCTAGATATGTTCCTATATAAACCTTTACTTTAAAATGATATACTAACTGCACTAATATAACAATTTATTTTTTATTGTCAAATAGGCTATAAATCAAAAATTTTACAATTTCATAAAAACCGCAAAAATAGTTATTTTTTGCGGTTTTACAAATACCAAAAAATCAATAAAATTTTGTTCAAGGGTTCAATCTGACGGGTTTATCGGTTCTAATTCTGAAACCAAGCAGTTTTAATTCATCTGTATTGACCAGGTTTTCAGGAAAATACGTACCTTTTGGTTTCCCTAAAATTTTAACTTTATCTACTTTCTTATCTTTGAAATATAGTTTAATTACTTCACCGTTTGACCTGTTAGCGCCGTTTGGACTTTCAACATCATAAACAAAATATATGCTTGCCGCATTTGTATCAACCTGGATATAATTAACTTCGTTATCCAGAAATTTTATGTGCATAAAAATTCCAGAGATCTGGTCATACCTTGTAACATTAAGATCGTTCAGCTGAAGAGCAAATGCGCTTCTATTGATAAAGATATCATCGATATCATCATGGAAGTAAGCATAAATAGAATCGCCCGTAACCTGAAGTCCTTCTTTCCATACTACAGGTTCATGTGAAAGACAAATTACTCCGCCTTTACCTGATATATCCCTGAAGTAATATCCCGCCTGCGATACAGAAAGAAAATCATTCCTGATAGTCCTGACACTATCCAGAGCAATATAATGTTCAGGTTTATTTCTGAACGATTCCATTTTCTCGCTGAATATAAATGTTGTATCTGTTTTACCCTCTTTAGATTCAATTTGTATAAGTCTTGCTTTGCCTTTTACAAATGAATAATTCGTTTTCTCATAGTTTTCAGAATAGTTACCATAAACGACAGCATTTTCACTTAAAAAATCTATCTTAACATTTTCTTCAGCAATTGATTTTTTTTCAAACTCATAATACGTTGCTTTCTTCGAGGTAATAATTGTTGAATCACTTTCAATTCTAACGTTACCTGTAGCTGTTGATATACCTATTAACTTTTCATAAACTAGATTATCGGAATAGATAGTAGAGGAATCACTTACGATAACAACATTACCGCGGGCATAGGATTTCTGCACTCCTCTATAATAGTCAAGTTCATCTGAATTAATTGTATAGGTCCGGTTATCGGTTATCCTTACGTTACCTCTGAAATTAGCAAGATCCTGATTGAAGAAATACACGCCATAATTGGCTTTTAAAGTCGTTTTAGGGTCAGTTAACGTAGCGCCAGCCGGGCAAATGACTTTAGATTCATTGCCATAATATGTGCCCTGAGGAGCGTAAATTGAAAGAGTATCCTGTACTACTTTAACATTTCCATAAAGGTCGGCTTTATTCTGGTTGAAATATTGTATAACCCTGTTACAGGTTATATTCAGATTATTATGGGTTAATGAAACATTCCCTGTCGCTTCCCTTACCTGCTCTCCATCAATGGTTTTACCTACCAGGCTATCAGCGTGATTGATGGTTATTTTATCCTGAGCAATAATATCAAATGATATTAAAAGTAAAAATAGTAATACCGTATATTTGAACTTTGAAAACATTATTACTTTTGTACCTGCCCGCTTACTTTATAAATAACATAATTTTTCAGGTTTTGGTCTGCTTCAAATCCATATCCATGTATATCATCTGTCTTTGTTGTTATGTGAACAAATTCATCAGATCTGATCTTCTGAGTTTTGTTAACCCAGTAGAGTTTATTTGTTGTTAATACAGAACCATCCTGTGATACAAGTTTAACATCGTCATAGACCTCTACATCTTTTGTAGCGTCAAATATCTTGCCGCGCTTACCGGTTAAAGTAGAGCTGTATGCCCCATCTTTATAAAAATCTACTTTTGCGCCGCTATCTATTAATGTATAGTTAAATTTTGTAAATACCCTTATCCTTCCGGCAGTTAATATTGCTTTCACCCGACCTGAATCAGAAAAGGTAACAGTTGTATTAAAACTTTCCTGTGAAGGGATACTATCGGTTGAATTAATATCTATTTTAGGCGGCTCAATTTTATCATTAGAGCAGCCCTTAAAAAATAAATATAACAGAGGTATTACAATAAAAATTGAAAGTGTCTTAATCAATTAAGTATTAGGTCTCTTATTTAACATTTTAGCCAAGTCCTGCCTTTACCAGGTCATGCATGTGAACCACTCCTTTAGGCATCTTTTTCTTATCAGTAATTATCAATTGGGTTATTGTATATTTTTCCATCAATTCAAGCGCCGTTTCACAAAGCATGTTTTCGTTTATAAGCTTTGGTGTTGTGTTCATTATATCTTTAGCTTTTATATCGGCAACATTCTCAAACTTCTGAAGCGTTCTTCTGATATCACCATCGGTAATAATACCTTTTAACTTGCCGGTTTTATCTATTACGCATGTGCAGCCAAGCCGTTTAGATGATATTTCAAACACAAGGTCCTTGAATAACGCGTTTTCTTTTACTTTGGGTATGAGTGGAGCGCTTACCATCAGGTCGCTTACTCTTAAAAGCAGTTTCCTGCCTAATATTCCACCAGGATGGAGCATCGCAAATTCTTCTTTTGTGAATTCTTTTTTCTTTAACAGGGCAATTGCCAGAGCATCACCCATAACAAGAGCTGCTGTAGTAGAAGTTGTTGGCGCAAGATTATATGGACATGCTTCCTGCTCAACTGATACATCTATTATAACGTCTGATAAATCTTTTAGTTTTGAATCAGCATCGCCAACAATCGAAATTACTTTTACACCAAATTGATTTATTGCAAGCAGTAACTGGATCAGTTCAAATGTATCTCCTGATTTTGAAATGCAAATTACAACATCACCCCTGCGGATAATGCCCATATCGCCATGTACGGAATCTGCTGAATGGAGGAAAATAGATGGTGTACCGGTAGAGTTAAGAGTTGCAACAATTTTCTGAGCAATTATCCCTGATTTACCCAACCCGGTAACAATTACCCTGCCCTTACATTTGTATATTATATCTACGGCTTCACTGAAACTGCCGTTGAGTCTTTTTTCAAGAAGGCTTAATGCTTTTCGTTCGATCTGGATAACACGTTTCGCATCTGATATTGCTCTATTTCTCACTAATTATCAATTTTATTTATCTTGGTATTATAATTATATTTGTACATAATAATAAAATTAGAATATTATTTAAAGCTAATATTACTTCATATTAGCAATATTACATATATATAGTGGATAACCTGAAAAAAGAAGACATAATTGAGCTTACAATAGAAGATATCGGAGCTGAAGGCATAGGACTTGGCAGATTTAACAATGAATTTGTAGTTTTTGTACCCGGCACGGTACCCGGTGATACAGTTAAAACTAAAATAAGAAAGAAAAAGAAAAAATACGCCGAGTCACAATTAATTGAAGTCCTTACACCTTCACCAAAGAGAACAGCGCCGAAATGCGAATACTTTGGCACATGTAACGGCTGTAAAATGCAAAATATAGATTACAATTACCAGTTAGAACTAAAAAGACAAATTGTTAAAAATGCTTTTGAACGCATTGGGGGATTTGAAAACATTACGATACCAGAAGTTTTAGGGTCGCAGGATATATATTATTACCGGAATAAGCTGGAATTTTCCTTTTCAAACTCCCGATGGCTTACCAAAGAAGATATGAATGACGAAAATGTTGAAAGAAATTTTGCGTTGGGTTACCATATCCCCGGATTTATTGATAAGATAATTGATATCAGGGCGTGTTATCTGCAATCATTGGAAACGAATAAAATACTTAACTTGACAAGGGACTTCTTCAAAACAAGAAACATTACAGTGTACTCAACAAAAACGCATTCAGGTTATTTAAGATTTTTAACCGTAAGAAGATCTGTTGCCAGTAATGACCTGATGGTAAATCTAATAACTTATGATGAGAATCCAGAGCTCATAAATGAATATTCAGAATTATTGAAAAAAGAAGTTCCCGAAGTTACAACATTTGTCAATTCATTAACAACTTCAAAAGCCCAGGTTGCGCTGGCTGATAATTTTAATGTTATCTACGGCAAAGGATTTATAGAAGAAAAAATTGGGGATTATAAATTTAAGATTACACCAAACTCATTTTTCCAAACAAATTCCCGCCAGTGCGAAAAGCTGTTTGAACAAATAGTCATGTTTGCAGAATTCAACAAATCCGAAAAAGTGCTTGATCTTTACTGCGGATGCGGTGCGATTTCGCTGTATATATCAGCATTGGTTGAGAAAGTCTATGGTGTTGAGTTAAGCAATGAATCAATTGAAATGGCAAATGTAAATTCTCAATTAAATAATGTTACTAATTGTGAGTTTGTGGCAAAGGATGTTAAGGACTATCTGCAAGAGTTAACCTCAACCACATCCCATACTTCTGATCCCGCTAAGCAGAATAGCGGGACGGCAAAAAGCACCGAAGGAGAGGGGAGCAATAGATTTGACACATTTGTATTGGACCCGCCAAGAAGCGGTCTGCACCCTAAGGCTGCTGAATATATTTTAGAATATGCCCCTCTGAAGATAATCTATGTTTCATGCAACCCGGGTACTCAGGCAAGGGACCTGGCAATGCTTAAGGATAAATATAATATTACAAAAATTCAGCCGGTTGATATGTTCCCCCATACGTTTCACATTGAAAATGTTGTAAGGCTGGATTTGAGAAAGCAGGAATTTTAACACACCCCTTCCGCAATATGCACCTGCGGCGCAATTGCTCCCTCCCCTCTCAAGAGGGGAATTCCAAGTTGTTGGTAACGCCTGACTGTCGCTATAGTTCACCAACAACTACATATGAGATTGCTTACTGCAGTAGCAGTCAGGCTTCACTACGTCACTGCTTAAGTCAGGTTCTTAAACCTGACTTGCAGATATTATCTGCATGAGATTTTTATTAAATTTGAGCGTCAGGTCTGAGGACCTGACACAAGCAAACAACCCCACCCTGCCCTCCCTTAGAAACAAGGCTTTCAGCCCGAAGGGGAGTGTTAATGTATCATGTAGCAAGTAATTTCCCCGTTGATGGTGCCACGACTGCCCCTGCAGTTCACCAACAACTATATATGAGATTGCTTACTGCAGTGGCAGTCAGGCGTCACTACGTTCCTCGCAAAAATCCAAATCTGTCAGGTCTTAAAGACCTGACAGGTTTAAAGTTGCAGCAAAAATAATTAGCAACTTTTAAGAAGTATGATATTTCATAAAAGATTATTATTGAATAAATAAAATACATAACATAATGGAAAACAATACACGCACACAGGCACTCATAAAAACTTATGAAATGGCTAGAAATCTTTCGAAATATTATATTTCAAAACTCGATGGGCTTGATATTTATAAAGTCTATGAAATTAATGGCATTAAGTTGAACAGCGCTTTCTGGATACAGGCTCATTTAGTATGGACAGAGCATTTCCTGATAATAGAAGGAATTGGCAGTGAAAGTCTGGGGATTGAATGGCTTAATGATTTTGCATACGGAACTGAACCTTTACCTTTACAAGGCGAACAAGGTTGTAAACCTGATAAGGTTGGAAATCCGCCTACAATTGATGAAGTTAAAAACAAAATGGAAGAGGTTCATAAACGCGCTATTGAGATTTTAAACGGAATGACTGATGAGCTAATGCAGGCTGAAAATAACATTGAAGCAAATTTTGGCGGCTTAACAAATAAGGAATGTGTGCTTATGCATGCAATAAGGCACGAGCCTATGCACATTGGACAGGTTTCATGGATATTAAAGGCAAATGGGATAAAATTGACGTGAATAGATTTATTGATTAATAACTGTAGTTATCCGATTGTCATGCTGAACTTGTTTCAGCATCTAAAAAAAACCTATAATCCCCAAAAAACGAGATTCTGAAACAAGTTCCTAAAGGCATACAGAATGACAAAAGACCGATTTTATGTGTTATGCGAAACTTCAGATACTTTATTTTTTTGAGAAAAGTTTGAAGGTTTTAAATTCTTTACCGGGTTTATTGAGTTTTTATTGATCTTATCAATAAATTCTTTTTTATTCTTAAAATATAATTTAGATAACTCTTCTCTGGTTTTTCTCATAAATTCTACAGATTTAAAATTACTTTGTTTCATTAATAACCTCCTTTGGAGTTCTAATATCTATAACAGGATAACCAAGTTTTAAGTTTACAGAATTATATAAATTAATTTTATTTATATTCACCATATGCTTAAAATTCCAGCTTACAATTATATCAACTCTATTAAGGGTAGCAACTGCTATATGTAAAGCGTCAGCAAAATATTTTCGAGAAAGAACATTTTCATTCAAATACGCATTTGCTATCAAATCTGCTTCAGGAGATAAATCAACGATTTCTAAATCTATTATCGGTACTTTCTTAACTAATTCTCTTACGTGAATTGGCGCAGACTCGAGTTCTTCAATCGTTACTTTTGAAATAACGATATTATGTAACCCTTTGAATATTTCATCAAATAAAGGAATAGTGTTTTCACTAAATTCATCATCGAAATATCCACCAATAACAGAAGTATCTAAATATAGTTTCATTTGATTATGTTATTACAGCAAATTACCATAAATTTAGAAATAATAAAACCCGCAAAATTGCGAGTTTTATTTGGCTGTAGATACAGGCACGAACCTATGTATATTGGTCAACATTCAAGGATATTAAAGGTTAATGGAATAAAATTGACGTGAAAATTCTTTTTATTGTTATTATATTTGACAAAATATTAAATTAAATGTCTAAAATAGATCTGAATAGTAATAATGAAATGGTGGTAATTCCACTCAAAGAATATAATTACCTTAAATCAGTTGTGAATAAAATAGGGGAAAAAATAGGATCACAAAAGGACCCTGATTTTTTAACCCCTTTACAGTTAAAAAGAATAAATGAGATAGATGAGAAAATAAAAAAAGGTGACTGGTCTGGTGTAGTTGATTTTGATGAGATGAAAAGAAACATTCTAAATAAAAGGAATTAAAATTGATGTTATTGGTGAACGTCAAGTCCTTCGGCAACACCAACAACGGGGGAAATAACTACGAGTTTCAACTCATTTATCCTTAACTCTATCATTTTCTGGTTTTACCAATGACGTTTCAGGGCTAAAGCCCTTTATTTATGGTATTTCGTATCCCCGACATAAATGTCGGGGTTAATATATAAACAGTAAACGGTCAACTTGAGTAATTAATTTTGTAACTAAAAGTTATCATTAAGTATGCGTTATTATGAAGAACCATAAATAATTATAGAACATAATACCCTGACTTAAATATCTTACCATACTCACCAAAACGTTTTTCAAGCAATTGTTTAAAATTATCATGCGGGAAAGGTTCGAATTTCCTTACAATGTAATCAACTGCGCCGATTGCGGCTTTATCTGCTCCGCAATGTTTCCTAAGAGTTAATGATATAATTACTTAAAGCAGTTGTAAATAAAATTGGGAAAAAAATTAAGCAGGAAAGTAATTAATGTAATTATCCACAAATAAGGGGTTAAATTGAGGTATATTTAGTGCTTTTTAATCTTTTTCAAGTATTTCTTTAACTTTTTCCAGGGCTTCATTCACTTTGCTATCGGGTGCATTTGATTCCCATTTAATCTCATATTCATTATCCATTGCTATTATTTCAGCATTAACATGGAAGGTCATAAACAGTACTTTTTTTTCGGCTTTTATACTGTAGCCATCTGTAATCTTTTCGATTTTGATCCCGTTCTCATCAATTTTCTTAGTGTATTCAGCTTTGAAGTTTTCAAGTTTTTCAAGAAGTTCTTTTTTGGTTTTACCGGGTTTTGGTATTTTTATCATGCTATATAATTGAAAAATAAAACCCCGGTCAATATGAACGGGGATATTAATTCTATATTTTACTTATCTATTTTAAAAGAACTATCTGACCCGTTTTCCTTAATTCCATTTCTCCTTAATGTCCTTATCTGAATATTCAGGCATCCCGTCATTTTCTAATCCTTTGAAAGCATTTTCTAATGAAAATGAATTCCATTCATTAACATCTTTTTGCAGTCCTTCTAATACTTCAACATATTCAAGTACTTTTTCCTGCTTATCTTCAGAGAGTTTTTTAACTTTCAAAGTTATTTTATCTAATGTACTCATTTCTTTAAAATATTATATATCAAGCAAAATCAGCGGGAATTTTATCACCTTCTTTAATTCGGCGGGTTTCAATATCCTTCCAGTAATGGCATGCAACTGTATGCATATCGCTTGTTCCGCTTACCTGCTCTAATTCAGGTTCTATATTCCAGCATTTGCTATCGGTAGTATATAATTTGCTATCAACATATTTACATCTT
>JANPBV010000061.1:0-1713 GCA_031430615.1 Ignavibacteria bacterium
CTTGTCATAAAATGTCTTGAAACAGTAAATTATTCAAATTCAATTTTCAGTATTCAGTTATTGCAGGATTATTTATCAATGGATGAAGAATTACTGCCAAAGATCGCAAAATTTAATTACCGTATCAACACCCCTGGTTTGGTAAGCAGAAATAACTGGTCTCAATTACAACCGGTAAGCCTAGAAGATTTATTAAAACTCGATATCAACGAAATAATAAAACAGGTTATCATAGATTCAGGAAGAACGAAGAATTAAGTTTAACTATTTGCTCTTATCTTCATTTAGAATAAGCGTCTTAGCCTCTTGGAGTTCTTGTTTTTCTTTCTCATTTATAGTAGGATAAGCAAGGTCTAATTTTTCAAGCGTACCAACAATAATATCCCCTACAGCCGCTCTCATAAACCACTTCCTATCAGCTGGAATAATGTACCATGGGGCATAATCAGTCGAGGTATTAGCAATAGCATCTTCAAAAGCTTCCATGTATTTATTCCAAAGTAGCCTCTCTTTAACATCGCCTGTTGAAAATTTCCAGTTCTTCTCAGGCTCATTTATCCTTGCCAGAAACCTTTTTTTCTGCTCATCCTTGGAAACGTGAAGAAAGAACTTTAGAATGATAGTCCCGTTCTCATAAGCCTGTTTTTCGAAGTTATTTATCATCTCATACCTTTTAGCCCAGAATTTCTTGTCAATTTTATCAACTGTATCATAACCGGGAATATTCTGACCCAATATGTATTCAGGGTGTACCCTTGTAACAAGCACTTCTTCGTAATGAGAGCGGTTAAAAATACCTATCATTCCCCTCTTAGGCATTGCTTTGGTTATACGCCATAGGAAATCATGCTCCAGTTCCTCAACAGATGGCTGTTTAAAGCTTGTCACATTACATCCCTGTGGATTCACACCCGTCATAACATGTTTAATAGTCCCATCCTTGCCTGCTGCATCCATTGCCTGTATTACTACAAGTAATGAATACTTATTCATGGCATAAAGCATATCCTGTAGTTCTGAAAGCCTTAAAATATCTTTATTAAGCATTTCAGCCGCATCTTCTTTATCCTTAAAGTCCGCAGTGTAACGTGTGTCAAAATCCTTAAGGTTTACTTTTGATCCCGGTTTGACCAGGAGATTTTCATCTTTTCTGAAATTATTATCTGTTGAATTATTTCCCATTTACTGTTTTATTTTACATTATAATTGAATTAAAAAAATTATAGAGTTTAACTAATATCCCATAATTTTTATCCGGTTAAAATATTCCTTTATGTTATATACTTTAAAAAAACTACTGGACTTCTCATCTTTTTGAATTTTATTTTTCTTTTCATTTTTTCTCAAGCAGAGCAAGCCTTACGCCAAGCCCGATAAATACACTTGCAGTGATCCATTTAAATATGCGTGAATTGTTCAATCTCGTCTTGATAACCTTTCCCATCTTCCCTGCTGTTAGGGCTACAAGTATATTCACAATTGTACCGTTAATATTGAATAAAATTCCAAGGAATATTATCTGTGAAGTAATATCGTGGCTGTTATTTACAAACTGCGGCAGGAATGCAAGGAAGAATAACGCAACTTTGGGATTAAAAATATTCGTTAGCATTGCCTGATAATATACTGAGTGCATTTTTACTGGTTTCTTTTCATCACTCACCAGTATTGATTGCTTTTTAATCAGCATCTTAATCCCAAGGTAAAGTAAAT
>JANPBV010000062.1:0-2984 GCA_031430615.1 Ignavibacteria bacterium
AATAAGTGATAGCAGTTCAGTAGGTCATACTTTATGCGAGCTTGGCGAGCTTTACTTTGAATTGAATGACTTTATTACCTGCAAAAATTATTTCAATGAATCACTTAGTATTTCAGTTGATAATACTGATGAAATAAATGAATCCAGAACTTACATGGGTCTTGGAAGGCTTTATACTAAATTCCTTGATATAGATAAAGCTAATAGTTACCTCGAAAAAGCAACTGTGCTTGCCGAGAAGAGATCCTCATACAAAGAATTAGGCAGAATTTACAAACTTCAGTATGAATCTTATATGGCAGTTGGTAAGGCATTGAATGCAAAGAAATATCTTAACAAACATCATGACTGTCTGAACATGCTTATACATATTGAAGAAGAAAATTGCTTGAAAACTTTCACTTCAATACAGTTTGATGTTGAAAAAGAAGTTGAAAACAGTTTACACTTAGATAAAGATACATTTTTAATTAATACAAAAGTTGCATAAAACTTAATATGATATTTTGATTCTCATATTGTATTAAGCCCCCAATATGCAGCAATAATTAAGGCGGTCATTTGACCGCCTTTTTTTATAGCTACTTGAATATTGTGCCTTGAATAAGCTATGATTTAGAATTATTTTTAAAGATATGCAGTCAATTTTTGGATAAGCCTAAATTAAAAATATTCAGCGATTTTGATGGAACTATCACTCTGTATGATACCTGGCTGGAAATGGGTGATTTCTTCATCAGGAAAAAGGCTATCTGGGCTAAACTAATAAAAAGTTTTGAAGATCAAAAAATAGGCGCAAGAGAGTGTTTTTTAAAGGAATGTGAGCTGGTTGAGAATTTTGATATTGTTGAATTCAACCGGATAATTGATAACCAGAGACTCGACCCGATGTTTTTAGATTTTATGAGTTATTGCAAAGAAAATGAACTGCCATTTGTTATTTTAAGCGAAGGTATGGATTACTATATAAAGAGGATATTAGATAACAATAATTTAGATATTCCTTTTTATTCAAATAAAATAGTTTTCTCAGGGGATATGAAGAGCATAGGGTTGGAATTTCCGTATTCTGATTCTGATTGCGCTAAATGCGGTACCAGCAAGCGGAATATCATGATGAACAATACCGCTGATGACGAAATATCTGTTTTTATCGGTGATGGTTTTTCTGATGCATGTGTTGTTAATTATGCTGATATTGTTTTCGCCAAAAAATCACTGGCTTCATATTGCTGGAAAAATAATATCACATACCATGAATACCAAACATTTGGAGATATTAAGAAAAAGCTTGAAAAGTTTTTAGAAAGCAAAAAACTTAAACACCGGCAGGCGGCAAAACTAAAAAGACGTGAAGTCTTTTTAAGAGGTTAATAAAAAAGTATATTAAGATAAATATAAATAAATGACATTAGGAAAATTTTTCTTTAGCTACAGGTCTTACACCCCCCTCCCCTTTTTAGTGCCAATGCTGTTGTTTGCGCGCCCAACAATAACTACTTTGGCAATTGGATCGGTATTTGTAATTATTGGTGAGTTTTTTAGGTTCTGGGGTGTATCTTACGCCGGAAGTGAGACCAGGACAACCAGTAAACCCGGAGCATCTAAGCTTGTAACCCAGGGTCCATTTGCATATGTTCGTAACCCTCTATATATAGGCAATATTCTCATGTATTTCGGAATTAGCGTTATGTCAAACTCACTCGTTCCATTTTTACAGATATTAAGTATTCTGTATTTTTCATTCCAGTATTATTTTATTATTCAGGAAGAAGAAACAGAGCTTAAGGAAATATTCGGTGAAAAATATCTGCATTATTTTGAAAATGTGAACAGATTTCTGCCTAAGTTTACTGCATATGATGAGAGTAAAAGGTCAAAGCTCAGCCGGGATGTAAAAGCAGCTTATGTTTCTGAAAAAAGGACATTCCAGTCAGTTTTTATCAGCATCATTATGATAGTCCTTATTTATTTTCTCATTAATCAATAATCCAGGTAAATAAAACTCAAAATATAAGGTCAGTATTCATTTCAGCGGGTGAGCAATCCGGTGACATGCATTCATCTGCATTGATGAAAGAAATTAAAATGCAGCTTCCGGGCAAAAATATTATATTCAATGGTCTGGGCGGCGATTTAATGATATCCGAAGGATTAAAAGCGTTATATCACGTTAAAGATCTTGCAACAGTTGGCTTTACCGATGTTATAAAAAAATATTCCTTCTTCAAAAAAGCTATAAAACAAAGCGCTGAGTTCATAAGAGCAAATTACCCTGATGTTGTTATATTGGTTGATTACCCGGGATTTAACTTAAGGCTTGCCGGGGAAATCAGGAAATTTTATAATAAAAAAATAATCTACTATATATCACCACAGCTTTGGGCTTGGCATGAAAAACGTGTATTTAAAGTAAAAAAAAATATTGACCTTATGCTTGTACTCTTCCCGTTTGAAGTTGATTTCTACAGTAAATATCAGGTTAAAGCTGAATTCACGGGTCACCCATTGGTTAAAAGGATTGATGAGTATATTGAAACCAATCAAAAAAGCAAAATTGATCATTCAGGTAAAAAAGTAATTACAATACTTCCCGGCAGCAGGATAGATGAAGTAAAAAACCACATGCCGGTTTTGATAGATACAATTACAGAACTGAAAAAACAAATTGATATTGATGTAAATATCAGCATAGCGCCGGGACTTAACTCTATTTTTGATGAATTTCGTGAAAAGTTAATAGGGTGTAATTTAACTGCTGAAAAGCCGTATAATCTGATATTGAACAGCAATCTTATCCTTACAAAAGCAGGCACATCAACAATGGAGTGCGCTTTACTGGGTATACCTTATCTTATTTTTTATAAAACTTTCCCATTTAATTATTACTTATTAAAACCTATAGTAAAAGTTGATAAACTTGGCATCGTAAACATTCTGCTTGGTGAGGATGTTGTAAAGGAATTCATACAGAATGATTTCAC
>JANPBV010000063.1:0-19130 GCA_031430615.1 Ignavibacteria bacterium
TCTGAGAAACATGAATTCGATGTTCTTTATTGGGTAGGCTGTGCAGGTTCATTTGACGCAAGGTATCAGAATGTAACACGCTCTGTAGCAAAATTGCTTGATAAGGCTAATGTAAATTATGCGGTTTTAGGAACTGAAGAAAAATGTAATGGTGACTCCGCGCGCAGGCTTGGTAATGAATTCTTAGCGCAGACAATGATAAAGGAAAATGTTGAAACGATGAAGAAGTATAACTTCAAAAAAATTCTGGTAAGCTGCCCCCACTGTCTGCAGACAATTGGCAATGAATACAAAGAGTTTGGCGGCGATTATGAAGTAGTTCACCATTCTGAATTCATAGGTGAACTTGTTGAGCAGAACAAAATTGAAATTGACAGCACAAAGAAAATAGATAAGAAAATTACTTATCATGATTCATGTTACCTTGGCAGGTATAACGATATCTATGAAGAACCCCGTGACCTGATTAAAAAGGTTAACAATGGTAAAATGGCTGAGATGAAACGCTCCAAAGACCGCGGTTTATGCTGCGGCGCAGGCGGCGGTAGAATGTGGCTGGAAGAGAAGATAGGCAAGAAAGTGAATATCGAAAGAACCGAGGAAGCCTTAGAAACTAATCCCGATGTTATTTCAACAGCCTGCCCGTTCTGTATGACAATGCTTACAGACGGCGTTAAGGAAAAAGGCAGAGCAGAAGAAGTTAAGGTAAAAGATTTTGCAGAATTGGTTTTGGAATCAAGTAAATAATAAAAATAAATTAATTTAAATAATAATCACAGGAGATAAAAAATGTCTTATTTTTTCACATCCGAATCAGTCAGCGAAGGACACCCGGATAAAGTCTGCGATCAGATCTCAGATGCAATATTAGATGATATACTGGCACACGATAAATACGCTCGCGTTGCCTGCGAAACTTTCTGCGCAACAGGCTTAGTTCTTGTTGGCGGAGAAATTACAACATCACATTATGTAGATATTCAGAAAGTTGTAAGAAACGTTGTAAAAGATATCGGCTACACAAAAGGAGATTACAGGTTTGATTTCCATTCAATAAATGTAATGTCAGCAATCAATAAACAGTCACCCGATATTGCCATGGGTGTTGATACCGGCGGAGCGGGTGACCAGGGTATGATGTTCGGTTACGCTACCAACGAAACTCCTGAATACATGCCAATGGCTTTGGTATATTCCCATAAGCTTGTTAAAAGGCTTGCTGATATAAGGAAAAGAAATCTGAAACTTATGCCGTATTTAAGACCCGATGCAAAATCACAGGTAACAATTGAGTACAGTGATGATAATAAACCGTTAAGGGTCGATACAGTGGTAATTTCCACTCAGCATGACCCGGATGTAACACAAGCAAAGATAAAAGCTGATGTGATAAAAAATGTCATTAAGAAAGTAATCCCGGCAAGATTGCTTGATAAGAAAACTATCATTCACGTTAACCCGACAGGAAAATTTGAAATTGGCGGACCGCATGGCGATACCGGTTTAACCGGAAGAAAGATCATTGTTGATACATACGGCGGAAAAGCTCCACATGGCGGCGGCGCATTTTCGGGTAAGGATCCTTCAAAAGTAGATAGAAGCGCTGCATACGCTGCAAGACATCTAGCTAAGAACATTGTAGCAGCAAAATTGGCTGCTGAATGTATGATACAGTTATCTTACGCAATTGGCGTAGCTCAGCCGGTATCAATTTATGTTGATACAAACGGAACAGGAAAAATTGCTGATAACAAAATTTCTTCTTTCATAAAGAAAAATGTTGACCTCACTCCAAAAGGTATTATGGAAAGATTAAAGCTCAGAAGACCTATTTACAGGAAAACTGCAGCTTACGGTCACTTTGGAAGAAATGACAAGGATTTTACCTGGGAAAAGCTTGACCTGGTAAATCTTTTCAAAAAAATAAAATAATTGAAAAAGAAACTTCAAATTAAAATATTTCACAGTTTTAAAGAACAGGAAGATGCTGACACAAAATTCTGGCGAAACCTTTCTTTAACTGCAAAAAGAAAACTATATGAAGATTTCTTTTACAACCAATTAATACTTGAACATGGCAAAGTACCAAGACTTCAAAGAGTTATTAAACTTACTAAAAGAAAAAAAAGTTAAATATCTGATTGTAGGCGGCCAAGCAGTTAATTTTTACTCAAGAGGAAAATATACTGAAGACCTGGATATTTGGGTTGAGCCTACAATAGAGAATGCTGAAAATATTTTTATGGTACTGGAAAAATTCGGGACTGGAAACCTGGAGATTGAAATTTCTGATTTTTTAAAGAAAAATAACATAGTACAATTAGGGTTTCCACCCATAAGAATTGATATTATGACATCTATTGAAGGTGTTGATTTTGACGCAGCATTTAAAAATCTTAAAAAAGGCTATCTTTTTGGTTTAAGAAATCAACCATATATTTCCTTTGAAGATCTGGTCAAAAATAAGAAAAAGACCGGAAGACCAAAGGACAAATACGATATTTTGTGGCTAAAAAAATATTATAATCCAAAAAAAGCTAAATGAAAGATTTTCTTTTCGGTTTTACATACCCGTTTAGAAGTCTGAAGTTCTTTTTTTCTCATTCAGTTCTTATAAAATATTCTATCGCTCCCATGCTCATCAATTTACTGATCTATGGGAGCGTTTTTATTTTCTCTTACAACTGGTTAATGGGTTCACTTGAAAAATGGCTTGGAATTGAAAACACAGAAGTTGGTTTCTGGCTGAAATTCCTGCATACTGCCCTGCTTATTGTTGGCTTCCTTCTTGTGTTATTTGTATGTTACCTTCTTTTTACAATTCTTGGTAATATTATTACAGCTCCTTTTAACGAGGAAATATCCCAGCGTGTTGAAGAAATTGTTACAACCGGCAATGCCGCGCATAAAATGGGATTTTGGGAAGATGCTTACATAAGTATCAAGGGTGAAGTACAAAAGCTTATTTTTTACCTGTTGATACTGTTATTGATATTCTGTTTAAATATTATACCTGTTGCAGGCTCTGTTTTATCTGCAATAATTGGAGTAATTTTTTCCAGCTTCTATAATGCATTGGATTTCCTGGACTACCCGATGACAAGAAAGAAAATGAGATTCCGTGATAAACTGAAAGTGACCAGTAAGGGTAAACTTGTTACATATGGTTTCGGATTCACTGCATTTTTATTAATGTTTCTGCCTGTTGTGAATGTGTTTATGAAACCTATCCTTGTAGCTGCAGGAACCAGTCTATATTATGAGAAAGATTACTGCAGTCAGGAATAATGAAATAGTTATAATTTTAATTTGTTTTTGAAACCGTGCTGTCTTTTACACCATCCATAGTTACAACTATATAGCCAATCAGATTCCCTTTATCAAGATCATGATAACCAAAGTTCAAAGTCAATTTGTTACCTTTGATAACACCTGTTTCCGGGTCTACATCATATGTTTTTCCGGCAGCGCTTTTTGATTCCTGTTTTTCTATTATTAAAGAATCACCCTGCACTTTACCTTTTACACCCATTAAAGTTTTATTTACGTTATCTATAATAACAGCGCTATCACCGCTTGGCCTGATAGTTAAAACATATTCAAGTGAGCCGCTGCCAATTTCAGATTTACTGCTTCCCCAAACATCTTTAACCTGGTATGTACCTAAGAATTTAGCATTTGGTTTTACAACTTCTTTTTTACTGCAGCCGCCAATTACAAATGTACAAACTAAAAGAAAAGTCAGTATATAAGTCTTTATCATTGTTAGATTTATTAGATTATTAAATTTAACAAAGATAACGCTATTTAAATGCAATTTTCAAAGAATATATTTTGATAAAGATTATGGCTATATTCGTGTAAACATAACATATTTTAGTATAATAGATGATTTTTGCCTTATTTCTATCATATATTTAAGAAAAAGATTATAGAATTATATGCAAAATAGCTCAATAATTTCATTAATAAATTCATTTTCTATCAATGAGTTAAAAGAATTGAAGAACTTCATCATTTCTCCTTATTTCAACCAGAATGAAAATGTTATTAAGTTATTTGATTATTTAATTTCAACAAATGAAACTGATAGAAAAAAATTAACCAAACAGGAACTTCATAAGTATATTTTTAAAGATCAAAAATTCAGTAATGAAAATATTAAGACGATAATTTATTTACTCTCCAGGCTATGTGAAAAATTTATGGTCATCAGTTCATTTGAAAATGAAGAAATTGAATACAACAAACGTTTGCTCAGCGTTCTTGATAATAAGGGTTTGGATAAACATTTTACAAAATTATTAAAAAGAACATTAAGCAGATTTCCCAAAGAAAGCGGGGTTGGACTTAACACAATATACAATCATTCTGAATATGAAAGGACAATTATAGAATATTATACAAAAAGGAACAACGAAACCGAAATGTTTGCTCACGAACAAAAACTCAGCGAAAATCTTATCGCGGCATTTTTAGTGGATATGTTCAAGCAGTATAATATTTTCTGGCGCACAGGCTATCTTGATAATATTAAAGTTCATGAGTTTACTTCTGTAATGCTGAGCTCAATTGATCTGCCAAAGTTATTTAGCATATTTGATAAAGAAAAATATATATACAAAAATTTACTGCTGCCTTATTTTGATATATACAGCTTTTTAAAGGATGAAGAGAATAAATTTAACATTATGAGTTTAAAAGAAAGTATAATCAATAATAAAGATATTTCAGATAATGAAAAATTTATTCTCTCAACGATCCTTGTCAATACTATTTATTATAAAAACCTTAAAAGCGGGAATGAGTTCACAAATGAATTATTCGAAGCATTCAAACTTCTCCTCGAGCTGTACAAGTATTCCGGTGAACTGCATTTGAGATATACTATCTTCAGCAATGTTCTGCGGATTGGTTTGCAGCTTGGAGAATTTGAATGGACAGAAAACTTCATTAAGAATTCACATGTATTGCTTGAACCATCAATAAAAGAAAATATGTTTAATTACAGCAGCGCATATCTATCCTTTGCAAAAAATGAATTTGATAAATGCCTGGAGTATGAATCAAAGATAAACTTTGATACCTTTCAGCAAAGATATTACCTTCGTGATCTTAGACTTTGTTCGCTTTACGAATTAGGGAAATTTGAGACAGCACTAAACCTAATTGATTCATACAAGCATTTCATCAAAAAAGATACCAGTTATACAGCAAAGATGAAGCATGGATATATGCTGTTTTTAGGGTTTATTAATGACCTTATAAGGTTAAAACTTGGCTTATCACGCAAAAATATTGGTGATATTAACACAAAGCTCCAAGGCTCCATACCAATGCGTAAAGACTGGCTGCTCAGAAAATTTGATGAGCTCTAAAATTATAGAATATTCCACAAATAGCGTAAATTCTGGGATAATTTATATAAATAGTTTTTTTTATCTTTGAGTATTCAATAAATTATCTAATACTTCCTTCAATTTTTTGCCAACTATATACCTATATTGTTTAAAAATTCAAGATTTTTTAAAAGGAAGCAAAATAAATGATAGCAAAGACTAAGAAAACTAGAGATATTCTGGAAGAAAAATTTAGGAAAGGCTCTAAGCTAGCCATAAAAAAATTAATTGAAGAACGTAAAAAAACGAATGATTATCTTGTAGTTTCAAGAAATGATAAAGTTGTAAAAGTGAAAGCAAGAAGTTTTAAGTAGTATATGAAAAACATATTAATACTTCTAAATTTAGTAGTTTTTAATTTGTGTTTATTTTCTCAAACTGATTCGGTAATTTTTTCTTCTGAGAAAGTTGGATTAACTATTTTCACACAAAATATCGATTCAATAAGATATTTTAATGATATAGATTACCCCAATCCTTTTGGTCCAAGTATGGTAACGTATTCAGTCAAGATAAATACATACGATACAGCAAAACTTGTAATAAATTTTAAAGACTATTACGAAAAAACAATAGTAACGTACAAATGGAATGTGATACCTCCTGGTGCATATAGATTTGATTGGTGGGAATATTTAGGCTACCTCCCAAGTGGTATATACTTCACTGAAAAAATAATAAATGGTAAAACAGAAACTAAGAAAGTTGTTCTGGTAAAATAAAATGACAGAACCCGAAGTAAATTTAGCTCTCGCCAAAACATTTGGCTTAACGGAAGACGAATATAACAGGATATTGGATATTTTAGAAAGAAAACCAAGCTATACAGAACTTGGTATTTATTCAGTTATGTGGTCAGAGCATTGCTCATATAAAAACTCAATTCTCGAAATCAAGAAGCTCCCCCGCTCAGGCGGCAGACTGCTTGTTGGCGCCGGTGAAGAAAACGCGGGACTTGTTGATATTGGAGACGGGCTTGCTGTAGCTTTTAAAATTGAATCACATAACCACCCCTCAGCAGTTGAGCCTTATCAAGGAGCAGCTACCGGTGTCGGAGGTATTCTTCGTGATATCTTTACAATGGGAGCCAGACCCATTGCAGCATTGAACTCATTGAGATTTGGAAATATTACCCCGCTCGACTCATCTGATTCAGGGATCACACGTACTAAATACCTCTTCAAGAATGTTGTAAAAGGAATTGGCGATTACGGCAATTGCTTTGGTGTTCCCACAGTTGGCGGTGAAATTTATTTTGATGAGTGCTACAGGGATAATCCTCTTGTTAATGCTATGGCTGTTGGAATTGTTAAGCATGATGAGGTAGCCAAAGCTACTGCAAAAGGCGAAGGTAATCCGGTATTTATTGTCGGTTCATCAACCGGCAGGGATGGTATTCACGGGGCAACATTCGCATCAGAGGAAATATCCGAAGCATCAGAAGCGAAACGCCCATCTGTTCAGGTAGGCGACCCGTTCACCGAAAAATTACTGCTCGAAGCATCCTTAGAGCTTATTAAAAGCGGTGTTGTTGTTGGTATGCAGGATATGGGAGCTGCAGGAATAACATGCTCAACCTGCGAAATGAGCGCAAAAGACGGCATGGGTATGGATATTAATTTAGATTTTGTACCGGCGCGTGAAGAAAACATGTCAGCATATGAATTAATGCTTTCTGAATCACAGGAAAGAATGCTTGTTGTCATCCAAAAGGGAAAAGAAGATGCTGCGAAGGTAATATTCGATAAATGGGATTTGAATTGTGTACAAATTGGCACTGTTACAAAAGGCGCTAATGTAAACGTATCATATCATGGAAATGTTGTTGCAGATGTTCCCGCAAATACACTTGTTCTTGGCGGAGATGCCCCGGTTTATGTACGTGAATCAAAAGAACCGGAATATTTTAAAGAATTGAGAGATTTTGATTTTAATACACTGCCCGAACCTGAGAATTACAATGAAGTATTATTAAAACTTCTGTCTTCACCCAACATCACAAATAAAAACTGGGTATATGAGCAGTATGATACACAGGTAAGAACAAATACTATTGTTATGCCGGGCGGTGATGCATCTGTTGTAAGGATAAAAGGAACATCAAAGGCTCTCGCAATGAAAACAGACTGTAACGGAAGGTATGTTTACTTAAATCCGTATAAAGGCGCTATGATAGCTGTGTGTGAATCAGCGCGTAATGTTGCTTGTACAGGCGCAGAGCCTCTTGCTATTACCAACTGTCTGAACTTTGGCAATCCCTATAAGCCGGAAGTTTATTACCAGTTCCGGCAGGCTATACAGGGAATTGGCGATGCATGTCGTGCGCTAAACACTCCCGTAACCGGAGGTAATGTAAGTTTTTATAATGAATCGCCTGACTATGCTGTTTACCCAACTCCAACTATCGGAATGGTAGGTTTGATTGAAGATATTAGTTATGTCACAACATCATTCTTTAAAAATGAAGGCGATATTATTGCTCTTGTTGGTACCCCAAATGAACAAAAAGAAAACTATATTGACGGTTTAGGCGGAAGTGAATATGTTAAGTTGATTCACAATCAAGTTACCGGTGATGCCCCAAATGTAAATTTAGGAGCTGAAAAAAACTTAATTAAAAATATTCTTGAAATAACCAGAGGTAAATTAATAAACTCAGCTCATGATGTTTCAGATGGCGGGCTGGCTGTTGCTTTAGCCGAATCCTGCATGATAAACAGAACCTTTCCTATAGGATGCAATGTTAATATTAATAGCAGTATAAGAAGAGATTTTGTACTATTTAACGAATCTCAAAGTTGGATAATAATATCATATAATAAAGATAAAGAGTCCAAAATTAAGCAAATTTGCGTGAAAAATGATATAATTTTTGCAAATATCGGTAAAGTTGGCGGAAATTCAGTTATTATTAATGATGATATAAATATAACGCTTGAAAATGCAAAAGAAGCTTATTATAATTCGATATCAAAGATCATGGAAGATTAAATTTGGGAAAATAATCATAATAAAATGCTATAAGTTTAACTAATTTCTTAATTTTTCCCGTCTAAAAAATTTAACAAATATCTACGTACTATTAAATGAAAATAATGGGCACAAGTTACAAAATAGTTTCAATAATTCTGCTCTTTATTTCTTTTAATACCAGTTCTCAGGTCAACTTGCAGCAAAATTTTTCATTGACCGGTTTAAAGTTGAAAAAATCAACGCACGAACACAAACTGCCCGAGTTTGCCGGCAAAACATCTACTGTACTTCCGGTTTCAATAGGTGTACTAGCCGCAATATACCTTCTGAATCCAATGGCTGAATATACTGATAGAAAAGTATACGCCGGTTTAACCAAGGAATTTTCTATTGGTTTTGGTAAATTGGGTGAACACAGAACAGCAATTGAATACTCAATGGTATTTGGAGGAAATATCAGGCATTATTTAAGATTTTCTTATAAATATGATATCCTCTTAGCTGCCGGCATCCAGCCATCACATATGCTGCAGGGTACCGGGGTTGTTTCTGTAGGCTGTGGTTATTTTACTGATTTCAATGGGACAGGGTTTTTCCCTGAAATATCTTACGGGTATTCTATCAGAAACCATAAATTATTATTTTATCCTCATATTAAATTAAGACATACATTTATGCTTACAAAAGATAAATCTGATATTACTGATGTTTCATTCGGGATTATACTGGGTATAGCAAACCCATTCATTGATGTGGATATTAAAAGAAAATATTAATTAAACATTTCTAACGATTGTTCAATTTTTTTAATAAATATTTCCCAAAAGGAATACAAAGAGGACTGATTCAGATCTGGGGACTGGCTGAATTTGCCGAAAGATATTTTAAAGAAGTATTTAAGCCTCCTTATGAATTTAAAGAGCTGATAAGGCAGTTCTTCCAGATAGGCAATAAATCATTGGGTTTAGTAGGTATAACCGGATTCATAATAGGCTTTGTGCTTGCGCTTCAGGCTATTCCAACACTTCAGCCGTTCGGAGCGACATCACTTATTCCAGCAATGATATCCATCAGCATAATCAGGGAAATTGGTCCGGTTATAACAGGTCTTATATGCGCAGGCAAAATAGGTTCCGGTATAGGCGCAGAGCTTGGCTCAATGAAGGTAACTGAACAAATAGATGCCATGGAAGTTTCGGCGTGCAACCCCTTTAATTTTTTGGTAGTAACAAGAATTACCGGTACCACTTTAATGGTGCCTCTTTTAATTATTTATGCCGATGCTATTGCGCTTATAGGCGGTTATATTGCACTTAGTATAGTAACCGATATGTCCATAACTCTTTATTTCACTGAGATCTTCAACACTTTAACATTTGAGGATATTATACCTTCTACAATAAAGACTTTCTTTTTCGGATTCACAATTGGGCTTGTAGGCTGTTTTAAAGGATATACCGCCGATAGAGGGACAGAAAGCGTTGGCATAGCTGCAAATACTTCTGTTGTAGTTTCATCTTTAATGGTAATTATCTGGGATATGCTTGCAGTTCAAATAACTAATATTTTATTCTGATTTGGATAAAACTGAAGTAGTAATAAATATAGCGCATCTAAAAAAGTCATTTGGCAAGAGTGAAATTTTAAAGGATATTAACCTGCAGGTTGAGCGCGGTGAAACCATTGTTACTCTTGGCAAATCTGGCACGGGTAAATCTGTCACATTGAAATGCATAGTAGGACTGATTTACCCTGATTCAGGAATGGTAAAAGTTCTTGGAAAAGATATTCCGGAATTAACTTATGAAGCCCTGCAACATGTACGGAAAAAAATAGGTTTTGTTTTCCAAAGTGCGGCTTTATACGATTCCATGTCAGTCAGGGAAAACATAGAATTCCCTCTGGATAGAAATTCAGACCTTGACCGGGATGGAATAAACAAGCGTGTAGAGGAAGTTTTAAAAGATGTTGGACTTTCTGACTCAATTGATAAAATGCCTTCTGAGCTCTCAGGAGGTATGAGAAAACGGCTTGGGGTAGCCAGAACTATTGCTTTAAAGCCTGAAATTATGTTATGGGATGAACCTACTACAGGTTTGGACCCGGCTACAGCGCGCGAGATAAGCAACCTGATTGTTGATATGCAGAAAAAATATAAAGTATCATCTGTTGTTGTTACACACGATATGGCCTGCGCTAAAATAGTTGCGGATAGGATTGTAGTGCTTAAAGACGGAATATATTCAAATTCAGGAACTTTTGATGAACTCCAAATATCTAATGATGAATTTGTCCGTTCTTTTTTTGAGTAAAAAAACATAAATTTAATATGTAAATATAATGGAACCTAATAAAAGTAAAAAAATCGGCGTTGCTTTATTTATCCTGTTGGGTTTTATACTCTTAACAGTAGCAATTTTTGTTATCGGAAGCAAAGAGAATCTTTTTACTCCCACCTTCCAGCTTAAAACCTATTTTAGTTCAGTAAGCGGACTGCAATCAGGAAGCACTGTGCAATTAAATGGAATTTCAATAGGTAAAGTAGAGGCAATAGATATTGACGCTACAAACAGGGTATTGGTTATTATGACAATTGAAAAAAGCAAACAGAAATTCATTAAAAAAGATTCTAAAGTAACCGTTAGCTCACAAGGCCTTGTGGGTAATAAGGTAATTGAAATTATTTCCGGTTCAGAAGGCTCACCCATAGTAATGGATGATGAAGTAATTGAATCAGTTAAGCCCGTAGGAGTTCAGGATATAATTGACGGATTAAAAGAATCAAGCGATAATGCAGCTATAATTACAAAAGACCTTTCGGATATAACCGCAAAAGTAAACAACGGCCAGGGTACACTTGGACAGTTAGTTAACAATGACACATTATACAGGAGCGCGGATGTTACGCTTCGTTCATTTTCTACATCTTCCGGACAGTTAAATGATATCTTTGGAAAAATAGATAAAATGGTTAATAATGTTTCAGGTAATGTTGAAAATACTTCAGTTCAGCTGAACAGAATTTCGCACGATATCTCTGAAATAGTAAGAAAAATGAATTCGAGTGAAAGTGTTATTGGAACGCTGTTAACCGATACAATGTTTGCCAATAATATAAAAGCTGTTATGGAGAACGCAAACAGCACAACAAAAAATCTTGAGAATGGTTCTTTCAGCTTTACCCAGAATATGGAAGCCCTGAAACATAATTTCCTGTTTAAGGGGTATTTTGAAGATATTGGGTACTGGAACCAGCCTGACTGGGAAAAAAATATGGATAAGAAAGCTCTGGAACTAAGGATTAAAGAGCAGGAATTGCTGAAAAAAGAAAAAGAATTAAAAGATCTTGAACAAAAAATAAAACTGGAAAAGAAAATTGAAAACAAATAATCTGCTATTTGCTTTATTATTGTTTTTTGCGCTTTTTACCGGATGCAATAAAGATGAAGAAGTTATTACACCTGTCATTATTGATCCGGTTGAAACAGGGATAATTTTAACTGAACCGGTTAATAACAGTACTGTGAGTATATTTACAGTTCCATTAAAATGGAATCAGTACTTAACATCCACAATTTACAGTGTTCAGCTTTCAATGGATGCAAACTTTATAACTCCATTATTAATTGATAGCACACTTACTTCATTTGAAACAAGCGTACCATCGGGAAAACTTACAACTAATGTTTACTATTATTGGCGGGTAAAAGCAGATATTGGCAGCGGTAATTTCTCAGACTGGTCAAGAGTTTATAAGTTCAGAGTAATACTAGCTCCGCCTCCTCCGCCTGTATTATTATTGCCTTTAAATAATTCCGTTGACCAGCCATTTCTGCCCTTTTTTGACTGGGAAGATGCCCCAACTGCTGATTTCTACAGGATACAGGTTTCAACCAATTCATCATTTTCAACTATTCTTCTGGATTCAAATAACATACCTGTAACAAATGTGCAAAGTCCTTATTTTTATTTTACAACCGGAACAAACTATTTCTGGCGTGTCAATGCAACAAATTCAAATGGCGCAAGTACCGGAAACTGGTCAGCAACATTCACTTTCAGAACAATTGAAGGCATAACACCCAGCTCTGTAAATGGTACTATCAGATTTACCGATAACAACTTTGTGCAGCCTCCATTCTTTTACAGTATAGGCGCTTTTAAGACCAATAATTGGCCTCCCGGCTCTAATGATCCGGATTATTCTGATTCACTTTCAATTCAATTTGTTAATAATGAATACATTGCAAATTACAGCATCAGGAATATAGAGAATGGTAACTACCATCTTGCTGTTTATACATCAAGCAGATTTCTTACTTTTTTATATACATATAAATCCGTTTACGGATGCGATACATCAAGAGTACAGTATTCAAATTGTCCGCTGGTAAGCCCCGGTACGGTTACTATAAGTAATGGAAACGGGATAAACAATATTAATTTATTATCCTGGGCAGATTCAAATAAAACAATTTTCTAAGATAACCTCAAATCCTGCATAGAATAACTAAAACTAAATTGTTAATTTAGAGGATTACAATAATTAATTAACAGTTATGAATATATGCTCTCTATACATATATTCATAACTTTTTATATATAATACTTATATGATAAACCGGAAAATTCTTAAAAATTATTTATTTTTTATCTTTACTTTTCTTCTCACACTTAATTCACTGGTCGTTTCTCAGGTAAAAACTATTACCGAAGGCAAGTACACATACCAAATAGTAGAAAATGACCCTACTAAAACAAGAATGTATAAGCTTGATAACGGCTTGACAGTTTATCTTACAGTTTATAAAAATGAACCAAGAATACAAACATACATCCCGGTGAAAACGGGCAGCAAAATGGATCCTCATGACGCTACCGGACTTGCGCATTATCTTGAACATATGCTCTTTAAAGGAACTGATCAGTATGGCTCAAAAGATTTTTCAAAGGAAAAACCGCTGGTAGATGAAATTATAAATCTGTATGAAAAATACCGCGGCACAAAAGATGAAAAAAAACGCAAACAGATATATCACCAGATAGATAGTGTATCCGGATTAGCAGCAAAATTTGCAATAGCAAATGAGTATGATAAAATGATGAGCATTATCGGCGCAAAAGGAACCAATGCTTACACTTCTGTTGAACAAACCGTTTACACTAATGATATTCCTTCTAACCAGCTTGAAAAATGGATAAAAATAGAAGCTGAAAGGTTTCGCAATCCGGTAATGAGGCTCTTCCATACTGAGCTTGAAGCGGTATATGAAGAAAAGAACATTGGGCTTGATGATGATAATGATAAAATATGGGATGAACTTTTTCTTAACCTCTTCCCTACTCATCCATACGGCACTCAAACAACTATAGGCACAATTGAGCATCTTAAAAATCCATCAATAAAAAAGGTTATTGATTACTATAACACATATTACGTTCCAAATAATATGGCTATCGTTCTCTCAGGTGATCTGGATCCTGAAAAAACAATTGATCTCGTTAACACATACTGGGGAAGCAAATCATTTAAAAATGTTCCTCCTTTCATTTCACCGGTCGAAAAACCCATAACAAAACCAATTGAGACTGAAGTTTTCGGACCCGAAGCAGAAAACTTAATGATAGCATTTCGATTCCCGGGGGCAAATACTAAAGAAAATGATCTGGCTACTATGGTTGATATGGTACTTGCTAACAGTGCTGTTGGATTATTAGACCTGAACCTAAATCAGAGCCAAAAAGTACTGGGATCGGGTTCTTTTGTATATACCAATAAAGACTATTCCTCACATATTTTATACGGTAATCCAAGAGAAGGGCAAAAACTTGAGCAGGTTAAAAAATTACTACTTGAACAGGTAGAAAAAGTTAAAAAAGGTGAATTCCCTGACTGGTTGCCCGAAGCAATAATTAACGATATTAAACTTGCTGATATTAAATCGCAGGAATCTAACAACTCCCGAGCTGATAACATTGTAGATGCGTTTGTAAAAGATGTTCCTTGGAGTGATGCAGTAAACAGGATTGAGAGACTTTCAAAGATAACAAAACAGGATATAATCAATTTTGCTAAAAAAAATTATGGTAATAATTATGTAGTGGTCTATAAAAGGACAGGCGAAGATAAAAACGTACAGAAAGTTGATAAACCGGTAATAACACCTGTTGATGTGAACAGGCAGGATAAATCTGATTTCTTAAAGCAGGTAAGCGAAATGCAGACAGAAGAAATTAAACCTGTTTTTGTTGATTACAAAAATGACATGGTAGTAAGCAATATCAAAAACGATATTCCGCTTTTATACAAGAAGAATGAAGAAAACGGACTTTTTACACTTAGTATTGTTTACCAGATAGGCGACTTGCACAACAGCAAACTCTCACTTGCATCATCATACTTTTCATATTTAGGCACATCAAAATTTTCGCCATCAGAGCTAAAACAGGAATTTTACAAGCTCGGCTGTTCATATTCAATTTCAACCGGTGATGAAGAAACATATATAACATTAAGCGGACTTAATGAAAATTTTGATAAAGCATTAACTCTGCTTGAATCTGTCATAAAAGACCTGCAGCCCGAAAAAGAAGCTCTTAATAATCTTGTGTCTGATATTCTTAAGGTAAGAGCCGATAATAAACTGAGTAAAGATAAAATCCTTTGGGATGCGATGTATTCCTATGGCAAGTATGGTTCTAAATCGCCCTATAAGGATATCCTGACAGAAGAACAGCTTAAATCAATTGACCCCGTTGAGCTTATCAATATTCTGAAGGATATCCCAGGTTACAAACAAAAAGTACTATATTACGGACCACTTTCAACAGAAGGCATTACGGAAAAACTAAATTCTGAGTACAACATACCTGAGGGCGGATTTAAAGAAACCCCGCAAAAGGTTATATATGAAGAACTTCCGACAAATGATAATACTGTATATGTTGTGAACTACGCCGATATGGTTCAGGCAGAAATAATTATGCTTTCAAAAAAAGGAAATTATGATAAGGATAAAATTCCTTATATTTCATTGTATAATGAATACTTCGGGGGAGGAATGGCGGGTATTGTATTCCAGGAATTAAGGGAATCAAAAGCGCTTGCATACAGTACTTTTTCTTCATTTACATCACCTCAAAAGAAGGATAAAGCTCATTATAACATTGCATATATAGGCACACAAGCAGATAAGTTTCCCGAGGCTATATCAAGTTTATTCCAGCTTTTAAATGATATGCCTGCATCTGAGATTACGTATAGTTCCGCAAAAGATAATCTTATTCAGAAGTTCAACACTGAAAGGATTACCAAGTCAGGGGTACTATCAAGCTACTTATCAGCGCAAAAGCTTGGACTTGATCATGATATAAGAAAAGATATTTACGAAAAGGCGAAGACACTTACTCTTGAAGATATTCAGAAATTTCAGGCTGATAATATAAAAGATTCTAAGTATACAATACTTGTTTTGGGAGATAAGAATAAACTTGACGCTGAAACCCTGCAGAAGTACGGCACAGTAAAATATTTAACTCTCGAAGAAATTTTCGGTTATTAAGAATATCTTTCATCTAACAAAAATGCCCGGGACTGTAGACTGTCTCGTAATTTTAATGAGACGTCTCAACTGAAAAACCAGTCAGGACGGGACGTCTCTACACGAAAATCTTCAAAATTTTGTAGAGACGACTCGACGTGTCGTCTAATATTGGAGGTTTTGAGACAGACTGCCCTGATGGTTTTATTATGTTTCACATTTCACGCCTGCCTTACTGAGCGCTAGCGAAGGAAGGTTTCACATTTCACACCTCACGTTTCACATTTAACATTTCACGTCTCACGTTTGACGTTTCACGTTTAAAAATTACGGTTTCACATTAAAACTCTTAGCCATTGCCTGAATAAACACACCCTCAGGGTTTAATTTAATATTTCTTTTTATTTCCTCAGCTATTCTTTGCGGGTCAGTATATGTTGCATTCTTTAACGGCTCTTTATCAAAAATATAATGATAAGGATTTGCGTATTTGTACTCAAACTTTTCAATAATATCCTTATACCTGCTATCATTTTTTACAAAAACATATGAATCATCATCCCAGTAGACAAGCTTCCACTTATCATTTTTTTTAATGAGGTAAGAAAGGATAGAGGTCTTTAGCTCTGTATTGCTCCATGGTAATTTTGGGTAGTGCCATAAGATATAATCAAAACCGTAGCTTTCAAATTTCTGTTCAAACCCGGACAGTTTATTATTTATAGTTTTAAAGTTATAATATATCTCATCATTAAGTCCCCTGCTATCAATAAAATTCATAGCCCCCGGGATTTCCCAAATTAAATATCCTCCACAACTGTATGTATTGAAAGGTTTGCTCGAAGGCTGTACTATATTATTTTCCTTCAGGAAATTTACAGCGCCGGCAGGATAATTTTTCTTATCTACCCCGAATCCGGTTTCTCTATCATAATTTAAATACTTATAGATATTACTCCCCGGCAGTAAAATTATTACTCCCAGCATTATTGCAATTAATGCAGTTTTTAATAAAGGATTTTGTAAAAATGCTTTTTTTGAAGATGATACCAGCAATCCATCAAACGCTATTATCATGAATATTGATGCTATCAGCATAAAATCTATTGTAAACCTTGCAGAGCGAAACGAAAGCAATAGGAATACCAGTAAAGTAAGTCCGTCAAATATATTTCGTTTTTTAAACAAATGGAACAATGAAAGTACTGAACCTGCGATGAAAGTATAGTAAACATAGATATACATAGTACCTGAAAACAATTTATTAAACGGTGAGCGCCACTCAAAAACATCTTCCATCATTTTCATGTTCAGGTGTGAATACACATACATATATGTGTATATCCCATGCGGATTTAAAAGCAGTACGGCAATAGAAGCTAAATATACAATAATTATTCTTTGCAGATCTTTTTTTGTTGTCAGATTTGCGGTTTTATTAAATGATGACGGCTTAGCAAATTGTACAATTTCAGATATTACAAAGATTGTAAACAACACAATTCCAGAAAGTACACCCATATGCATGTTAGCCCAGAACAGGAAGATAAGCGGAAGCCAGTATATTAGCCTGTTATTCTCTCTTTTAATATGCCGGTAATCAAGAAAGATATACAAAGTTAGCGCAGTAAAAAGGTATGAAATAATTTGAGGTTTTATCATGAGCCTTTCGAATAAAGCAAGTATCATTAGCAGTAAAACAAAGTAAACAATAAAAGTATTTAATTTTAACTTCTCAGATATTCTGATGAAAAGGTAAAATATGAAAATAAAAATTATTGACCTGAATACAGAGAACCCTGTATAGCCGGTGAACTTATAGATATTGTACGCAAGTACATCAAATCCCCATTCAAACGGAATCCATTCCTGCCCTTTTGTTGAAAATCCAAACACATCGGCAGAAGGAATAACCGTATTTTCTGAGACATATTTTCCAATTTCTAAATGCCAGAAAATATCATCATCGCCTGATATTTTAAATGTTGTAATTAATAATACCAGTAATAAAAGCCCTGCCGGTAATAAATACTTAAATATCTTAGGGTCAGGTTTAATTACTGCCGGTTTAACCGGTTTATTTTGTTTCTTAGCCATAAATTATTGCAAATATAGATTTTTTTACCATTTAACTACTAATGAAAAAGAAATCCTTCAATATAAGACTAATATAGTCTTATTGGATTGGATTGGATTAGTCCGATATTTTATATTAAGTTTGAAAAATTCAAAAAAACATAATAGATATAAAAAACAGTTTAAAGCAAAAAGATAAAAAAAATAGGAATAATAGGATTTACTTTATTTTTATTAAAAGGTATTTTGTGGTTAATAATACCACTATAAACAACAATTTTTTCCTTAAAATAAATCTATTTTAGCGGTTTTTTACGTAAAGTACATAATAGCTGACCAAAATCTTATTTGCTTATGATATAAGTCATATTTTTATATGACATCTATGTTTAATTTTGTAACAGTTTTAATAATTCAATTAACTAATTTATCAAAATAAAATAACAATAAATGAAAACGACATTACTAAAACACTTGATGCTTTTCGCATTTGTAGCTTTTGTTGGCATTCTTATTAATAGCTGCGGTGAAGATACCGTTGTAACAACAGCAACAACAGTACCGGCAGGTACAATGAAGGGAACAATAACATTTGTAGATACAAACAGAGTTTACAATGTTGGCTACTATGATGTTTCTGTATATGCTTCATGGCCGCCAATGGGACCGCCAAGTGGCAGCGACACAGTATCGCTTACAAAAACCGGCAATGTTTACACCGGCACTTACGAAATAAATGGACTATCGTCTGGCTCCTATGTCACAACTTGCGCGTTTATTAAAACACCATATGGTCCCGGGTCAGTTTATTTATTAGGAGTTCGGGGATGCGATACGAATCATAGCCCAATATGCTGGGGTAATCCTGCAAAAGATTCATTATCACCTAATGTTGGTCTTGAAAATCTAAATTTTCTTTCATGGATTGATACAACTAAAAAGATTTCACAGTTTTAATGAACTTTAGTTCAAATAATAAATTATTTAACAGCACTTTGCTAGCAATAAGCAAAGTGCTGTGTTTATTTTTACTCTTAACAAATTTATGTTTTGCTGAAGAAAATACAGGCAGAATTACAGGCAAAGTAATTGATCTCACTAACGACGGGCTTGTTAGCTATACAAAAATTAAGCTTCAGTC
>JANPBV010000064.1:0-1753 GCA_031430615.1 Ignavibacteria bacterium
TACCAAAAGTATGGGCAGTAGGCAGAGCGTTTAACGGAACAACAAGAGAAATTTTTTATTCCTCAAATGGTGGAAATAACTGGAGTACATATGATCTTGGTTTTACCGGCGATATATTTTCAATTTCAATGGTTAACCAGAATACAGGATACATAAGCGGACAGAACAGTAAAGTACTTAAAACCACAAATGGAGGTGTTAACTGGATACAGAAAACACAACCATCCGCTACCAATTACAGTCTTCAAACAATAGAATTTATTGATGAAAATACCGGCTGGACTTTTGTGAATTTTGCAACAGTACCGGGTGGTAATGTCTTTAAAACCAGTAACGGAGGAGATAACTGGTCCCAATATTCAACCGGAGGTGCGTCCGAAAATATTTATTCAGCAGATATGGTTGATGCAAATACCGGGTATGTTTGCTATAACCCTTCAAACAGACCTATATATAAAACAACAAATGGTGGAGAGAACTGGACTCCTTTAGCAACTGGTTTAACCGGAAGTATAAGGGATATTGATGCTGTAACTTCCGATATAGTTTATATATGCCAGACATCTGGGACACAAAGAGTTGCTAAAACCACTAACGGCGGTCTAAACTGGACTTTAATTACACTTCCAATTACAGTTGATGCTTCAAGCATAGATTTTAAAGATGCCAATACAGGTTATGTCAGCGGTAACTCAACAACTGCAATATGCAGAACTACTGATGGGGGTAATTCCTGGTCATACCAGAACGCCCATACAATTACATTAGGTAAAATCCATGTTAGCGCTGGTGATACTGCTTATGTGCTGGGAGGAAATACAGCCATATTAAGAGCAGTTGGAAGCCAGATCACAGGTATAGAATATAATAACAATAATGTACCGGAAAATTTTATTTTAAAACAAAATTATCCAAACCCGTTTAACCCGGGAAGTTATATTGAGTTTTCCATACCAAATGCATCAAATATATCACTGGTTGTTTATGATATAAATGGAAGAGTTATTAGAAAGCTTATTAATAATGATGAACTTAATGCAGGGAATTTTAAAGCATATTTTGACGGTACGGGATTATCTTCGGGGATATATTTCTATTCTTTGATATCAGATAACAATGTTCAAACAAAGAAAATGATTCTGTTGAAATAAATTAAATCAGATTAATTTATGTGCCGGTATGCTCTATCAGGTATTGAACTTCATTTCGTGAAGCTCTCTCTAAAATTACCTGGTATTACCGGCACTTTTTTTATTTTAAAAGGATCATTTTTTTAGTTTCAGTAAATTCACCTGATTCAAGTTTGTAGAAATATACACCACTTGCAAAGTTGCTGCCATCAAATTCTATTTCATAAACACCCTGTTTTATATATTCATTTACCAATGAGTTTATTTCTTTACCTGTAATATCATAAACTGTAATTTTAGCAAATCCAGTTGAAGGTAAATTGAATTTTATCTTTGTAGTTGGATTAAAAGGATTGGGATAATTTTGTTCAAGTGAAAACTTATTTGGAATTTCAGATGATATTGGCTGGATGCCAATTGTTGATGAATATTTAATAGTGAAAAAATCAGTATTGTTTGCATTATCGCTGCCGCCAGTTACATATACGTTACCCAGGTTATCTAGAGCAAGAGCATTACCGCTATCGAATTCATTGCCCGTGCCATTATAGGTCATTACCCACTGCTGCACACCCAATGAATTATAACCAATTGTCACCATGTTCCGCGGATTACCAACTCCA
>JANPBV010000065.1:0-4086 GCA_031430615.1 Ignavibacteria bacterium
TATTAACGATGTATATTCAGCGCAAACACATAAAAGCTGCATAAGGATAAAAGAGTCCATTACACTTGGCGCAGAACTCATGAGCTCTATACTTGAGCTTACTGTTGAGCTCAAGAAAGCAACTCCCTTAGCCAAAAATGATATTGAAGAAGATGAGATAAAGAATTATTTCACAAAATTTACAAGGATAAGAAATAACCTCGTATTTTTCCTTGAGCAGAAAAGTGCTGAGTATGTTTATTGGGTGGAATATTCCGGCAGGGCGAGGAGTAATATAAATCTCTGCATCTCCCCTATTAATATGGCTGAGTACTTCCGCGAAAATGTATTTGCAAAGAACCGTGTATGCGCAATGACATCAGCAACACTTTCAGTCAATAATAATCTTGAATTCTTTAAAAATACTGTTGGGGCTGATGAAGTAACGGGAGAAATAATTGATACACCTTTTGATTTCGGCAGACAGATGAAGATACATGTATATAAAGATATTCCCGAGCCTGAGAAGATGCAAAAGCATAAGATATCTGATATACTGAATGAAAGTGATTATGAAAAACTACTGGTTAACAAGATTAAAGAATGTATTGAAATGACATCGGGCGGCGCGTTGGTATTATTCACCAGCACCAAGCTTTTAAAGAATGCTTATAATAAGTTATTGGAAGAGTTTCTTGGCACAGGTATAAATTTGTATGCGCAGCATAACGGTATGCCGAATAACAGGATTTTACAGGAATTCCGTGATGATGAAAATTCTGTCTTATTTGGTGTTGATAGCTTTTGGATGGGAGTTGATATTCCGGGTCACAGCTTAAGAAACGTAATAGTTACAAAACTGCCGTTTGAAGTGCCTGACCATCCTGTAATTGAAGCCAAGCTTGAGTTTATACTGGAAAAAGGCGGTAACCCATTTATGGATTATTCACTACCCACAGCAATACTGAAGTTTAAACAAGGGGTTGGCAGGCTTATAAGAAGCAAAAATGATGAAGGATTGATATGTATTCTGGATAGCCGTATAATTAAAAAACAATACGGCAGGCATTTTTTAAGTTCACTGCCTGAGTGTGAAGTGATAATTGAAAGTGACTAACCTCTAACCCACTTTAGCTCCATCGGACCCGCAGAGAGGGTCATTACGCCATGCTCAAACTTATATTTCCGTACTTCTTTTCCTCCAACAAGACTTTGCACAATTGCTCCTTCAACATGGTGAATTATATGCTTTTTTTCCTCATCAATTTCATACTTACCAAAATAACCCATGTATCCAAGATTCTTAAGCGCCCAAGCAAGGTCTTTTAGCTTTAATTTCTTCTCAGGCATATGTTCTAATGGCAGGTCATGCGGCATCATTATCTGAACTGACATGTATTCTTCGTCATAGAATAAAATTGCACGAATATCTTTACCGAATGGATAAATTATAGTTTCACCATGCCGGACAATCACAGATTTAAGCTTCCACCTGCCAATAAATTTTTGTTTGATCATATTTTATTTTAAGCAATTTTCCTAAGATAATAACAAATACCTAAAAAAGTAATTATCTACAACAGATGTAAGCTTTCCATAAAAATCTAAGTCTGGATTCCCGCATACGCGGGAATGACAAGCTCATTTGCCAATTATCCGGTATATTTTATCATCACCGTCCTGAATTCTGCCTCTGCCATCTTTATTACTTGATGAAAAGTAAATATTGCCATCGGGTCCCTCTGTAATATCACGTATTCTCCCAAAATCTTCAGCAATTTTCTTAAATGAAAGTGCTTTGGTTTTATCACTTGCATCAACTTTTACGACCATTATTCCCTCGCCCCGTAAACAGCCAAACAAGAAGCAATCCTTTAACTCAGCAATTTTGCCTGATCTGTAAAACATACCTGATGCAGGCGCTTCTGCGGGAGTGAATATAAGTATTGGTGATACCATTCCCTCCCTGGAATCAGTATGAGAAACTTCGGGCCATCCGTAATTCATTCCTTTTTGGATAACATTAACTTCATCACCACCGCCCGGACCGTCAAATCCGCTTGGGCCGTGCTCGGTTTCCCACATAATATCTGTTTCCGGCACCCAGTCAATTCCCTGTGGATTGCGGTGTCCATAGCTCCATACAGTTGAATTAGCAAATGGATTATCCTTTGGAATTGAGCCATCATTATTAAGCCTTAATATTTTACCGTTCATTTTACTTAAGTCCTGGGCAAATTTCCTATCACCGGCATCTCCTGTAGTAATGTAAAGCTTTTTATCAGGCCCAAACCTCAGTCTGCAACCCGCATGGTATTGAGCCGCCGGCAGATTATCAATGATCAGTTTTTCATCACTTAATGAATTCCCGTTATCTTTATATCTTACAACTTTTACAAGTAATTCATCAGCTTTTTTGTAGGCATAACTTAAATAAATGAACTTATTTGCAGTATAATCCGGGTCTAAAGCCAGTCCCATTAAGCCTTCTTCAGAATTATTTGATACTTCATCAAATGTTTTGAGCGGTTCAGCTAGTAATTTGCCATTTTCTATAACTCTCAACCTGCCGGGCCTTTCATTAACCAAAACCCTCACATCAGAAGTAAATATAATGCTCCATGGCACTTCCAGATTCTTAACAAATACCTCAATAGAATACTCCGATTTCTTTGAGCTTACCTTCTCAAGATTGACATCTTTCTTCTTCGCTGAACATCCGGCTGAAAGAAGGAAAAATACTGCTATAAACGAATTTAATAATATATTCATAACCTGTAATTATATTTAAAGTTAACAAACTAATACAATAGTTAAAATACATATAAGACACAAAAAGTTGCTGATTTTATTCTACCAAAATTAACACTTTTTTATATAAATATTTCAATTTTGACTTATATTTTGAAACTTTAAGGAGTATTTTAACGTCTTAATAAATAAAGGTTACCATCTTTTCAATAATAGGGATATGAAGATACTAAAAATCGCATTAGTAGCCGTAATTTTAACATTTACAGGCAGTATTTTTACACAGGAAATCCAGGTTTCTTTAAAAGAAGCTATAGGACATGCTTATAAAAATGATCCAAATATTAATAAGCTTGAAAATACTATTGAGCTTCAGGAAAGCAATATCAGGGCAAGTTACGGTAACTTATTCCCTGACCTGAAATTTACAACCGGTTGGACTCGTTCTAACCAGGTTATTGATGGCGGTTACGTTAATCAAGCTGGGATACCTATTCCTGCAAGCAATCAAACATCTGATAATTTCACTCTTTCATTAAGGTCTGATGTAACAATATTTGACGGAATGACAAGCTATGACCAGATAGACCTCGCAAATCTTTCTAAAACGCAATATCAAATACAATTAAAAACATTAAAGCAGGATATCGCGGTAAAAATAATTGCAGATTATATAGCAGTACTTAAGAATCAGCAGATAGTCATAATTAATGAATCAACACTCGCCGATGCGCGCGCTCAGCTTGATAAGATAAAGATATTTGTAGAAGTGGGAAAAAGAACTCAGCTTGATGTATTAACGCAGGATGTAGTTGTCGCCCAAAATGAGCTTGCAGTAGAGCAGTCTAAAAACAACCTGAATAAATCATTATCAGACCTGGCATTTGATTCAAACCTTCCATTGGATAAGAACTATGCAGTCAATAAAAGTGAATTTTTCACCGATATGAGTTATGAATCGCTTGAATCTTATGTTATGATTAACCAGAATACCGATAACCTTGTGAATACAGCATACCGGAACCGAAATGATTATAAATCATCTGTTCAAAATCTGGATATTTTACAAACAAATATTGATATTGCCCGAGGTAACCAATACTTCCCTACCTTATCAGGTTTTGGGTCTTATTCAATGAATGGAACAAAAATTGATAAGATCACTAATCAAAGAGCTTTTACCATTGGCTTAACATTAAGCTACCCTATATTCCAGGGCTTCCAGCTTGATAACCAAAGGCAGATATCACTCATAAATTACAAATCAGCGCAGGAAGATATCACACTTGTTAAGAATCAGATAGCGCTTCAGATAAAGAAGGCAGTTTTAGACCTTAAATCACTTTTAAAACAGAT
>JANPBV010000066.1:0-2442 GCA_031430615.1 Ignavibacteria bacterium
CCGAAGGTTATGAGGAACACAAGAAAAATATACAGCTTTACCAGCAGTACTTAAAAGAGCTTGAAAAGAAAAAACAGAAAAAGACAGAAGGCTCTAATTAAACTATTGATAATTGATAAGTAAAACAAAAATATTAGGTGATATGCTTTTAAAGCTCGAAACCCGCAGTAAAACGGGTTCCGGCAGTAAAATGCTGTATCTCAATATTTCATATTTTATCCCCGGAGTATTTTTACCATGGCTCTTGTTAAAGCAAAACGCTGACCCAACAGGATTTCAGTTCTCTTTTCTTTTATTCCTGTTTTATACACTTATACTTTCATTCACAGTTATTACGGAGCTGGATAATATCATAATTTCAAAGACTGAAGCGGAGATACTCTCTGCAATGCCAATTGAAAGCAGAGTATTGATAAATGCAAAAATGTACATGATAACCCGTTATTTGCTGATGCTTTCACTGCCGCTGCTTGTACCGGGGAGTGTATACTATTACTTCCTCATGAGGTCATACCCAAGGGCAATTCTGTTTTTTATCTCGGCATTTATGTTATGCTTTTTTATTATCAATATGCTTATACTCATATACAGCATTGCCTTAAGGATATTCCGCGCAAAGAGTATTGGCACTTACACAATGTTCTTCCAGATGGCTATGATACTCATACTGATAATGGCTTACCAGTTTGTATCATTTGGTATTACCGGCAAATCCGGAAGCAGTGTAAACGGATATATTGCCTCGCTTCAGTCAAAAGGATTGATAAACTTCTTCCCTCAGGCTTGGTTTGCTTTTCTTACCACAAGGAATAATTATCTGCTGGAAGTGGGATTGATAGCAAAACTTATTCTTCCGCTTTTTATCACAATATTAAGCTATTACAGCCTGAAGATGTACCTTGAAGCAAATTATGAATTCATCAGGGATAAATTTGTTAACTCAAAAATTATCAGCGCAGGTGTAAAGAGTAAAAACAGGTTTTTTATATTTTCCATGATAAGTGATCTTATTCAGAATGTTTATTTAAGGAATAACACTGAGCGCTCATCGTTTGGTTTGATAAGGTCACTCTTCTATAAAGATAAAACCGTAAGGCTTGCTATACTGCCAATGATAATTATTCCATTAGGTCTTGCGGTATTTGCGCTCATCACAAACCAGCTCCCCGCCCCATTTGATAGAAGTTACTTTGAAATAAAACCGGTATTCCATATATCGTTAATGCTTTGTGTACTTGTTGTGCTGAATACAGCAATTATTGGAACAAAGGTCACAAACTTTCCCGGGGTTGCGTGGATATATGACTCATACCCAATATCATCCCGCAAAAATTTCAAGAACGGGTTCAGAAAGTTTTTTGTTGTGTATTTACTTATTCCGGTTTGTATTGGTTTAGGTTTAATTTTTATAATTAAGATCCCCATGCACCAGGCATTACTGCATACATTATTTATTTTTGCCTCTGTTAATTTATATAACTCAATTTATAATCTCTTTAGCCGAGGATTACCCTTTACGAAAGAAAATACTCTTATTAATTCATTCCAAAGGATGACTTCAATTGTTTACCCTTTTATTTTCGGGATAGTAATTGTAATGCTGCAATTGTTTGTATATAAAAGTATGATAACAACTTTGATTGCACTACTTTCAATTATATCTGTTACATTCTGGTTAAATTACTTTGGCTTTGTAAGGAAAAAGTAAAATTCCATCTTCTCGTGCCACGAATATCCCCTGACAACAATCTCTAAAAATGGGTTTTTCATGCTTTTTTGACCATATTTTCAATAAATACTATTTTCGTGGCACGAATATTTTCAGATTATTTCCCAAAAACCTTAAATTAATAATTTCTCATTAGTAAATTGATAGTTCTATAAAATTTAGTTATGTTTTAAAAAAAAGGATATGAAAAACCCTCTAGTTTACCCTATTATTCTATTGATAGCAGCATCAATAATATTTTCTCAAGAGCTCCCTCCTGCGCAGAGTATCTTCATGCAGGGCAATAACATCAATGCAGTTTTCAGAACTGACGGATATTTTAATTATGATAAAGTAACTTTTACAAGCGGATATGCAGGCTTTATCTGGCCTGTTACATCACCCCAAAGGTTAACTGCAGTTTTTACTTCCGGTATTTGGATTGGAGCTAAGGTTGGACCTCAGCGCGAACTTAGACTTGCTGCTTCATTCTATAATACACATTACTCTCCCGGTAATATTCCTGTGATTGGACAAGTTCCTCCATCATCAGTGTGCAGTGACCCAAGCTGGCGGGGATATTTAGTCCAGCTTACAGATCCATCATTAACAAATGGCGGCACAAGATTTAAAACAGCAGGCGGCAGACAATATACATTCAATTATGATTCATGGACTGCATGGCCTGTGGCAAAAGGCGCGCCTTATGTAGAAGTTAATGGCATTCCCGGTTA
>JANPBV010000067.1:0-2430 GCA_031430615.1 Ignavibacteria bacterium
CGAAAGTTTCTACTGGCAGGAATACCCGTTGACCAAATGATATATGACGAAATGAATGATTTTGAAAGTATAATGGTCAAGAAAGATTCCACTGTTACAGTTCCCTTTTCACCCTATACACCGCAGTTTCTTGATACTGAAGGACGGTTCAATACACACTTATATATAATTTATTGTGATTCTGATAACAACTTGTATGAATTATTATTCATTGTGCAGTACAAAATAACTGATTTTCTCTTTTATATCTTACCGCAACCTATATATATGCAAACTACTGACGGTTCTTATTATTTATATGAGATTGTATATCATTATAGACCTAAAAAGCCTACTTTTACAGACCTGTTTCAGCAGGTAAATATAAAACCTTTCTTAGGGTATAAATTTAAAGAAGAAGAAAAAGAAAAACTTAAAAAGATTTATGGTAAATCCTTTACCTTTGAAAAACAATAAACCTAATTCAAACTAAATTTAATAATATTTTATTTTCTAAAATAAGTTATCGTTTATTTCTTCCAGAACTTCAGCAAATCATATCTACATTTGCTTCTGGTAACCTATCAAATAATAAAGAAACTAGATATTATTTAAAAACTCTACTATTGTAATATTTGCTTTAATATTTTTGTACAATCGCTAAAATTTAATATGACATCCATTTCCGAATATTTCGATTTTCTCTATAAGCTGGAAAGAACTGATATGAAATACGATCTTTCCAACATCCGAAAGCTATGCAATGCTTTAGGTAACCCGCAAAAATTTTTTAAATCTATTCATATTGCAGGTACTAACGGAAAAGGCGCAACAGCATCCGTGACCGCTTCAGCTTTAAAAGAACATGGATTAAAAACCGGATTATTTACCTCCCCTCATATTTTAAATTTTAATGAAAGAATCAGGATAAACGGCAAATGTATCAGCAATAGATATATAAAGTCATTCCTTGATGATAACATTAAGCTGATAAAGAAGATAAAGCCCTCATTTTTTGAAGTAAACACTGCATTAGCATTTAAATATTTTTCGGATAAGAAAGTTGATATTGCAGTAATAGAGTGCGGTTTAGGTGGGAGGCTGGATTCAACTAATATAATAAATCCTGCAATATCAGTAATTACCCAAATCGATATGGATCACATGCAATTCTTAGGGAATACCCTGCGCAGTATCGCCAAAGAAAAGCTGGGCATTGTAAAGCAAGGCGTTAAGGTCATAGTAAGTGATAACAACGAAACATTGAAGAAATTATTTCATAAATCTATCAGCAAGGAAGAACTCCTTTATTTGGGTGATGTTGCAAGCATAAAACTGATTTCCAAAGATTCATACAGTATGGTATTTGCAATGAAGGATAAATTGGGCAAAATAATAAAATTCACTTCTCCCCTGCTTGGCAATTACCAATCCAGAAATATAACAGCAAGTTATTATACATTTAAGGAATTCATGCTCAAAGAAAATTTAAAATTTTCTTTGAGTAACTTTAGAAAAGGGATATCTAACGTAAAACAGAATACAGGTTATTTCGGAAGGTTTGAAGAAATTAAACTAAATGGGAAGAAATATCTGCTTGATGTATCACATAATCCCGATGGTATAAAGAAGGCATTAAGTTCATTAAAAGGTACCGGATTTAAACAGGATGTTATAATATTTGGTATCATGGAAGATAAGGATTATAAGAATTCTCTTAAAGAAGTTTTAAATCACTCAAATAATATAATATTGACTAAACCTGATTACATGAGGGCATTAGAGCCGGGCATATTATATAGTTATGCAAGTAAGCTAAATAGTATTCAAAAGAAAAATATTATGGTAGCTAAAGGTGTAAAGGATTCATTAAAAATTGCTGATAAAATGAATTACAAAAATATTATACTTATCGGTTCATTCTTTCTCGTCTCAGATGGATTGAAAGCATTAGGTTACGATAAGCTTCCATATTAAGAACATACTGTTTAATCCTTAAAAGGTTTCTCTTTTTTGTTATCTTTCTGGTACTGCTTAAGAAGCTTTTTGATCTCATTATTAAATTTTCTCTCAAATACTATCATTTTGGCAATTTGCTGAGCTGTTAAAAGAGATTTCATATCACTTACAAAATTTTCTCTGTTCTGATTGATCTGCTCTTCGTAACTGAGTAATGCTGTAACTATGCTATCAAGTCCGTTTCCGCTCTCGATATTTTCCGTCATTAACTTATATGTCTTTGCTCTTTTTAAATTAAGCACCTTCATTGAACTGCTGAAAGCTTTATATTTTTCAATGAATGTACTCTTGGTAGTTTCATCAAGCTCAAGCTTTTTGGTAAGCTTCTCAAGCTTTATTTCCTGGATCTTCTCACGGAAATCATCCTGTGCAAACACCGGCTTTGATAACAGTACCAGTGCCAGGATAAAGAGAGTTAATATTTTGTATGTT
>JANPBV010000068.1:0-5087 GCA_031430615.1 Ignavibacteria bacterium
TATGGCACTTCAAAATTTGTTATAAGCAGAGAGCGTGAAAGGGAAGAAAATGATAAGAAGAAAATGAAAAAAGGCGGGGGTCTTTCATTCTATCCTTCTTTGAACGGAATTAATATTATTTACGGATTCTAGAAACTGAACCCTGTACCAAAGTAAAATGAATTCCCAATTTCTTTTGATCTGGCATATGTGAAGCGGAATGTAATATCCCTGTTCATCAAAAACATAAACAATCCTCCGCCATAACCTGTGTACCACATATTCGAACTTTCTCCTTCAGTAAATACCCTGCCAGTTTCAGCAAAAGTAAATATCCCAACTGTTTCAGGAAGCAGAACATTCATTTTGAATAATTTTAATCTTAATTCCGCAGAGCCTAATACCGAACCATCACCTGCAAATCTTTCGCTTGCATATCCGCGTAAATATTTAGCTCCTCCAAGGAATGCAGATTCAAAGAACGGGAAATCACCAATTACTTTTTCACCACACACACGCAAAGCTAATGATACATTTTCTTTGTAACCCAAATATCCACGTATATCTCCGGTAATTCTTCCAAATTTGTATGCTTTATCAAAAATCGCTGGGAAGTATCCTCCATTTATACTAAAGTAATACCCTGAAAATGGCGCGGTTGGATGGTCACGTTTATCAAACTCAAATCCACCGGTTACCCCTAGTAAATTTACCGGCTTTGTAGTCAGTAGATTCGTATAATAATCGGTTGTATCACTTTCCTTAACATCAAAATTTTTATAAAGTAAACCTATATTGAATTTTAAATTCTTATCCCGTGGAAATGTTATAGTTGGGTCTACAGTATATACCTCATGGGTTACTTTATAATAGCTGTCGTCATAAGCATTCTTATCGAAAAGAGTATTATTACCCTGCCCAAAATAATTATTGACCTCTATTCCTGATTTTCTCGCATGAAAATTTAAGGAAGAGCGTTTTATCACTCCCAGCATATCAAGATCAATATCAAGCAGCAAGCCTGTTATATCTTTTTTCTTAGGAGCATACCCCGCTGTAAAATTCAGTTTATATAGATATGGATCCATCCTGAATCCATATTTTCTGTAGCTATATGTTCCTCCAAATAACGGTCCTATATCCGGTGAAAAATTAAATAACGGGAAGAAACTTGTCATATAAAATTTATCAGGAGGAATTATCGGATCATATCTTAAATTACTTATCCTGTCTTCATATTTATCTTTCTCATCTTTTGTTATCTTACCTTTTAACTTCTTTAATTTATTCTCAGCCTTCTCGTAAAGGGTCTCATTCTTATCTTTATCCCAGCTTATACTTCCTTTTGTTTTTGATTTCTTGCCGTCATCATAGAATACAATTGTTTCATCCGAATTGTTAACAATCTCATCTTTGCCATCTCCGCCGATAATCCTTATTTTAGGAAAATCAGTATTTTTACCGTTGACAAATACTATATCATCACCCTCCTGCAAATATATCCTTATCTCATCTGTATTTTCATCACTAAAATCTTTACTTCTTAAAACACCTCCTTCTTTTTCTCCGGTATCTTTATTCCGTTTATAAATTGAAATATTGACAACAGGAACACCTTTACTATCAATTGTCATCTGGCTGTTACTTGAGCCTATTTCAATGTAATCATCCTTATCGGTAGCGTAAATATCAACTACGGAATTGACAAACTCGTAATATTCGTTTGATGCTTCTTTCAATCCGTCACGTCTGGATTTAAGCTTTTCAGTAATTTCTTCCTTTGCTTTACTATAGACCTCAGGCGGTAATTTTTTTACGGCATTATCAATTATTTCATTTGTTAACTTGCTTAATACATCATTTGTTACCTCATCCCATTGATCTTTATAAAGGAATGATAAAAATCTCTGGTCAATATATCTTCCGCTCCATGTCATAAATCTCATATCAGGGTAACTGTACCCAAAATTATTCAATTGGGGTACGTTTTGCGCTGCTATAAACGGCAGCAGCCCGTCAAACTTAGCAAAAGCCTGGTCTCTGTCCATCGGAAACGGTTTATATACCTTCTTATCACCATCTTCATACCTTATCCACTTCCATTGGTCTTTATGCCTATCCCAATCTCCAAAGAAAATATCCAGAAGTCTTGCTTTAAGAAATGCTTTCGAGTCAACTGATTCATCAAACTCCTTATTTAGTCTATCCAGCAGCTTGACTGTACCTATTACCTTATCAGAGCCGATGAACTGTTCTTCACTTGGAACAATTTCCATTATTCCCAGCAGACCTGCAAATTCTTTTTGAAATTCGCCAAGTTTCGGGTCATTTGGCAGCAATACCAGTGTGTATTCTGAATGGAAAACTTCGGCTGAATCCAATATTGCGTTAACTACAAACCCTGCATATGGATTTGATGTGCTTATCTGGTCCTGAACAATATCTTTTGCTATAGATTCCTGTAATTCCAACGGAAGTGTTTTTTTCGGGTCTTTATCCAGTGAACGGAACTTATATTCTTTGCCATCGCCGCCTTTGAACTTCAATCCCTTGGTCTGAAGCCCCCCGCCTTTTTCAGTCGGGGTTAATCCTCCGCCATATTTATTAATATCAATAACACCAACTTTTACAGGTGTCGTCCAGATATCACGCCAGTGAGAACCGAAAAAGAATTCGTGTATGGCGCCTGCATCGTAATGTTTTGCGGGTATAACTGTTTTGTATTCTGTGAACCATGCGGGGTCTGTTTGCGAAAAAGAAATAACGGAAATCGCATCCGAAATGATCAAAATGATTATGAAATATTTGATTATTGGTATCTTCATCTTATTGACCAATTAATTTATTTCTTCAATGGATAAATTACAATTACAGGTGTATTACCCCTGCCTTCATTGCTTATAAAAAGAGTACCGTCACTTTTAAAGGCTATACCTTCAGCCTGTCTGTGAATGCGCTCAGGCAGATCTTTTTGGCCCAGAATTTCACCTTCTTTTGAAAGTTCAATTATAGTATTTCCACGTGCTGCAATAATAAAAAAAGTACCCGATATGGGATTTCTTGAAATTCCTGACGGATTGAACTTTCCTTCTTCCGTATTATTTTTAATTTCTTTATTTGGAATAACAAACCTTGGTTTATCCTGCATTGTCATATTTCCAAGCGAAAATGAATATACTGTTTTATCCTTAGTATAATCATCCCCGCCAAAATCTTTACAGGCTAAGAGCAATGAATTTGTTTCTATGTCATAACACAAACCTTCTGTATTATTTTTTGAGCTAAGAGGAGTTTTATATGTTTTGTAATCTACAAATGAACCGCTTATACCTTCTGAAAATTCATACAATTTTCCTTTTGATTCCAACAGGTAAAACTTATCATTTGCATAAGCTATATCTTCAAAATCACCTTTTATTTCCTTAATATCACCGAGAGAGAACATTTTAATTATCTTACCATCATCAGGGTTCAATTCGTAAATATCACCATACTCATCACCATGAGTAAATAACCTGTTATCCGAAGTAAATGTTATACCTGAAATTTCCATTAATGAGGAAGATAATTCCAGCATTTTTGGATTTTCAGAAGATATATCATAGCTACCCAATAACCCTTTAGTTGTGCTGCCGGATTTCTTTTCAGACTTATTTTCAACTAAAACTGAATCCGTTTTTTTATCAGTGGATTTCTCTGTCTTCACTTTTTTTGAAGAACATGAAATAGCTAAAATACCCGTAAAAACGAGTAATATTATATAAAATTTGTATCTCATTATCTTATTTATTTCAGTAAAATATACATAATTTTTAACGAATTCAATAATATCATTTTGCATCAATTATACTTAAGGGAACAAAGCTATATTAATAGAGTATAAATTTTAAGGCTGTAAAAAATCTCAGCTTGAAAGGGAGGAAAAGATGTACGATACAATAACACTAGTAAACAACGATAAGTACGGAGCGCCTGAGCTTAAAAAGCTACACCAGGGCTATACACTTAAAGGGTTCATTGTAGCCGTTACAATCCATATAGCGCTAATAGCGGCATACATGCTCGTGGCTTATATCAATCAGTCCAAGGCAAAGGAAATACCTTTTAACCCAAGGACACCCATCATATTAACAGAGTTTGACCTCACTCCGCCATCAATTGATGATAATGATATTCCTCCGGTTAAACCGGATGAGCTTACCCAGAAGATCAAGGATCTGGCTTCACTTTTGCCTCAGCCGGTAAGGAAACAGGATGCCGATGACGTTATTTTAAAAACACAGAATGAGCTTAATAATATTAATACAACAACCTCAAGAATTGGCGATACGATTATTATTGCAGATAATAATATTAAAATTGATGACCAAAAAATTGATGATAAAACAAAAGATATTATAAAAGATACTCCTAAGGACATATATAATATAAGTGATGTTGATGTTGTACCTGAATGTATAAATTTATCACAGGTAAGATCTGAAATGAAATACCCTGAGCTTGCAAAAGAAACAAATATAGAAGGTAAAGTTACCGTTAAAGTACTTGTAGGAGCAGATGGCAATGTAATAAAAATAGGCTCTTTAACCGGGCCCGAAGTGTTTCATGATGAAGTTAAAGATAAAGCAAAGGACCTGCAGTTCACACCCGGATTGCAAAGCAATAAACCTGTTAAGGTTTGGATCTATGTTCCGTTTAATTTCAAATTGAACTAAGCAGCAATAATTTGCTGTAATAAAATTAAAAAAATCTTCAATTATATCTTAAGTATATATAAACAATATATTTAAGATATTTTTTTATCCCTTATATACGTTAATTACATTATTTGATATTATCGCTATTTTTATTTATCTATTAATCCATTTAATACTACATTTGGACTATATACTTAATAAATTACCAACAGCAGATAAAGACAGATTCAGAGAGTTAATTGAAGGCTTGAATGTCATTACTTACGAATTCGATATTCAACTTCACAGGTTTACCTACATAAGCAGAATGGCTGAATCAATTCTTGGATATCCTAAGGGTCAATGGTTTGAGCAAAACTTTTGGTTCAATCACGTTCATATTGATGATAGAGACTGGGCATCTGAGTTAAG
>JANPBV010000069.1:0-7066 GCA_031430615.1 Ignavibacteria bacterium
GGAGCATGATACGAAAATTATCATGGAAAACAAAACGTTTACAGAAAAGAAGCGTGAGTTCCAGTTTAAGAATATTGAGCTAAACAAAGAGAACTTTGAAGCATTATTTGATGAAGCAAAACATAATGAGCTTGTTAAAGAAGGCAGGATACATTTATCCAACAAGTCAATGCTTGCTGCGATTTTTATAAACCTATACAGGGATGAACCCATACTTCACTTACCGTTCATGTTCTTAAACCAGCTGGTTGAAATGGATGAGCTGTTTACTGAATGGCGTTACAGGCATGCGCTGATGGTGCACAGAATGATTGGCGCAAAGATCGGTACAGGCGGCTCATCGGGTCACCAATACCTTATGGCAACAGTTGATAAGCACAGGATATTTACCGACCTGTTCAACCTGCCAACATATTTAATTCCCCGCTCTGAATTACCAAAGCTTCCTGATGATTTGATTAAGGAATTAAGTTTTTATTATACAAAATAATAGCCACGAATTTCAACTTTCAAAAAGCGAAAGTCAGGCAAATTACATGAAATTAATAGAATTTCCCCGATGAAATCAGTGGCTTAATTTAGATGATATGGAATACAAATGAAAATTGATCTAACAGGTAAAAATGCTATAGTTTGCGGCAGTACGCAGGGAATCGGTAAAGCCATTGCAATGGAATTTGCTGCTTGCTGCGCTAATGTAATACTGATTGCAAGGAATGAAGATTCTCTGCGCAAAGTTTTAAGGGAACTCCCTAAAACAAAAACACAGAATCATAATTTTATCGTGGCTGATTTTTCAGATCCTGAAAGCTTAAAGACTAAATTAACTAATTTTGTAACTGAAAATCCACCGGTGCATATACTGGTCAATAATACAGGCGGACCCAAAGGCGGCGAGATACATAAAGCTGATACATCGGAATTTGAGAATGCATTCAAAAACCACTTAATATGCAACCAAATACTGATTCAGGCGGTATGTGAGGGAATGAAAAAAGAAAAATACGGCAGGATAATAAATATCATTTCAACATCAGTTAAACAGCCTATACGTTATTTAGGAGTATCAAATACTATCCGCGCTGCAGTTGCAAACTGGGCTAAAACACTTTCTGTAGAACTGGCTCCATACGGAATTACAGTTAACAATATACTGCCCGGTGCAACAAAGACTGAAAGATTATACGGATTATTTGAAACACGCTCCAAAGCAAGCGGTAAGACAGTTGATGAGGTAAAAACCGAATGGATGAGTGAGATTCCCGCAGGAAGATTTGCAGAGCCCGAAGAACTTGCATATGCAGCCGCATTCCTTGCCTCACCAATGGCAGGATATATTAATGGAATCAACCTACCTATCGATGGCGGAAGGCTGAATTGTTTATGAAACATTTTTAAACCTGACAGGTTTTGAAAACCTGTCAGGTTTGGAATTAAACTTAAATAATAAATCAAAATATTAAACTATGCTATCATACAACGTAACAATAAATGTAGAAGATGATATTCATGACGATTGGGTTGACTGGATAACTTCAGTTCATATTCCCGATGTAATTGCGACAAAATGTTTTAAAAATTACAGCATGCACAGAATGCTCTCACCGGAACCTGAAGAAGGTACAACATACGTGATACAGTATGTATGCGATAACGTTGAAGATTACGAACGCTACCAGATAGAGCACGCAGCATTATTGCAGAACGCCCACATCGAAAAATTCGGCGGCAAGTTTACGGCGATCAGGTCGCTGATGGAAGAAGTCTGAGCAATTAACAATGAGCAATTAATAATGATCAATTATGGATCATTCAGAAGAAAATAAATCAAAACCTGATAAAGGGATTGATGCAGAGGAATTAGATAAGCTTTTTAAAAAGATTAAGCTTGATAAGTATCAGTTCTGTCCATACTGCCAAAGCGCTGTTGAGTATATCTGGGTGCATGGGCATTACCAGTGTCCAAAATGCAAAAATGTTGTAATAAGCTGCTGTGGAGAGTCTTAAAATATTGAAATAGCTAAATTGTGAAATCGTGAGTAGGTGAGTAGGTGAGTAGGTGAGTAGTTGAGTGGTTTAGTAGGAAAACATAGATCGTGCAACAATTAATCTGTGAAATCATTAAATCAGTTAAATCTGTGATCGAAATCAATGGTAAAGAACTATATAAACGGTGAATTAATAGAGCCGGTATCGGAAAAATATTTCGATAACTTTGACCCGGCAATTGGCGAAGCATACGGCATTGTACCTGATTCCGATGAGCGCGATGTTGAGCTTGCTGTATCAGCAGCTGAAGCTGCTTTTCCTGCATGGTCAAACACACCGCCTGAAGAACGCTCAAGGGTAATGTTCAAAATTGCCGAGTTGATTCAGCGTGATCTATCTGAATTTGCGCGTGCCGAATGTATTGATAACGGTAAGCCTTTAACCCTTGCTAAGACTGTTGATATTCCAAGAGCAATTAAGAATTTCGAGTTCTTCGCATCTGCTATTCACGGTTTTGAAAGTGAATCACATTCAATGGAAGGCGAAGCTGTTAATTATACACTCCGTAGCCCAATTGGAATTGTAGGAGCAATTTCACCGTGGAACCTGCCGTTATATCTTTTTACATGGAAGATAGCCCCTGCATTAATAACAGGTAACTGCGTTATTGCTAAGCCATCGGAAATAACACCTATGACAGCATACCTGCTCTCTGAAGCCTGCATTGAAGCGGGGCTGCCTGATGGAGTTTTAAACATTGTTCACGGTTACGGTCATAAAGTGGGTAAAGCAATTACTGCGCATCCAAAAATAAAAGCAATCACTTTCACAGGCGGCACAAAAACCGGGGCTGATATTGCATCAGTTGCCGCGCCGATGTTTAAGAAGCTATCGCTTGAGTTGGGAGGCAAGAATCCGAACATAATTTTTGCGGATTGTAATTACGAAAAGATGCTGGCAACTACTGTAATGTCATCATTTCGTAACCAGGGTGAAATTTGTCTGTGCGGCTCGAGGATATTTGTAGAAAAATCTATATACGAAAAGTTCAGGAAAGATTTTGTGGAACACACAAAAGCTCAAAAGATTGGTGACCCGCTCCAAAATGATACTGACCAGGGCGCAATAGTATCAAAAGAGCATATGGAAAAAGTTCTTGGATATATCAAGCTGGCAATAGATGAAGGCGGCACAATTTTGTGCGGAGGCAATCAGTACACTCCCGAAGGCAGGTGTGAGAATGGCTGGTTCATAGAGCCAACGATAATTGAAGGCTTGCCCTATAACTGCAGAACAAATCAGGAAGAAATATTCGGTCCTGTTGTTACAATTATTCCGTTTGAAACTGAAGCAGAGGTATTAATGATGGCAAACAGTACGGAGTATGGGCTTGCTTCAATAGTGTGGACGGAAAATCTTTCACGCGCTCACAGAATGGCTGCCAATATTCAAACCGGTATTGTATGGATAAACTGCTGGATGGTACGTGACCTGCGCACACCTTTTGGTGGAATGAAATCCTCAGGTGTCGGCAGGGAAGGCGGAATGGAAGCTTTAAGATTCTTCACGGAACCTAAAAATGTATGTGTAAAATTGTAAGAGCATGAAAAAACTAAGAGTTTATCTTGATACTTCTGTTATTGGGGGGTGTTTTGATAAAGAATTTGAATCAGAGTCAAATCAAATCATTAAAAATGTTAATTTGGGTATTTTTGAAGGAGTTATTTCTGTAATAACAGTAAATGAGTTAATTGAAGCACCGGATTTCGTAAAAAATCTATTCTCAGATTTATCTGAAAATTTAACAATTTTAGAACTGAATGATGATGTCGTAAAGTTAAGTAATGAATATTTGAATAATAACGTAGTCACAGAAAAATACAAAGAAGATGCTTTACATATTGCATTTGCAACCATTTACAATATTGATGTATTAGTAAGCTGGAATTTTAAACACATTGTAAATTTAAATAAAATAAAGCAATTTAATTCAATAAATATTTCTCAGGGATATCATATACTTGAAATCAGAAGTCCAAAGGAATTAGTTTATGGCGAGTAAAGAAAATTTTGATACTGTTAAGTGGATTAGAGAAGTTAGAGATAAAAACTTCTCAAAACATAAGAAATTAACTTTAAAAGAATTTGCTTTTGAGCTATCAAAAGAAGCAAAAAAAAGCAAGCTATGGGAAAAAATAAATAAAGACAGGAAAATAACTCATTAAAATTATACTTGTTGATATGTGTTTATAATATTTTTATTGCTTACTTTTCCTGTTTGTTTTAAAATTATTATTACCCGGGGGGATTATGGCAGACTAAAATAGTTTTCTATAAATTAATTTTATTATTATGCTTGGAATCTGTTTTGAACTGAAAACCACATGCAAACACTGCAGCTCACCCATTATGCTTAATGCATTTACAGAAAAGATCCTTTGCCCTTCATGCAATAAATACAATAATTTCCCGCAGGATGAATGGCATAACCTGTTAGAAGATGCCGTAAAGGAAGCTCCTGATTTCAATATTGGTGAAGGGCAGCCTTCAACTATCATGCGCGGTGAATATAATTACAGCTTAACTTATGGCAGGCAAGATCCGCGCTGCCCGAAATGCAAAACAGGTATTGATATTACCAAGTTTGAAGAATATAGTTCTACCGGAAATGTAAAATGCGCGAAATGTTCCAATGAGATTTTCGTGAGAAAGCCATCAGAGCTTGTTGCAGAATGTTTTCCGCAGGTTCAATTTCTTGCTGGTGAAGATGAGGATCAACTTGTTATAAATCAGGAATCCGGTAAACTGCCCGCGACTGCAAAGCCAATATTGTTTACATGTCCTTCATGCGCCGGTAACCTTGAAGTTGATGGCACTGATAGAATGATAAGCTGTAAATTCTGTAATTCCCAGATATACCTTCCTGATGACCTATGGTTCAGACTGCACCCTGCAAAGGAAGTTGACAGGTGGTACATGGTGTTAGATGATAATGCCGTTCCATTTGAAGGCACAATGCCTGAATGGTATTACCTTTCTGATATGATATCCGATAAAGAAGGTAATACTTATTTTGCTTCAGCTGTAGAAGATGAGAAGGATTTCATTGTATGGTCAATTGATAAAGAACTCAAAACAAGATGGGTCAGAAAAGGGCTGATATATAACCATGAACAAGCAGGACTTGAAGTTTCAATTGACGGCAACTTATATCTATGGGATAAGGACAGACATTCTTTGTTGAAATTATCTTCCAAAGACGGTACAACTTTATCAAAGACCGAGGGAACAAAAAACCGTTCGAAAATTAATATGAAAGGCTGTCAAAGGCTGCTTTCATGCAGCGATGGCACATTACTTACACTTATAAATAATACTTTTGCACGTTTCAACGAAGATGGAGAAAGGGTCCTGCTTTGGGAAGCTAAAAAATTCGGACTTTTTTCTGCGGGGATAGGCGACCCTATCTCTGAGAATGAAGGTGAATATGCCCCTTTTGTATTAGATCTTAAAAATAATCCAAAAAGAGTAAATGGCATTTTTACTTATCTGAATATTGGACTGGATGGTTATTTATATATGCTTGATAAAAGCTCCGGTGACGGCGAGCTTGCAAAATATGAGACCACAGGAATAAAGATATGGTCAAAGTTGATCCCGCTTAACTATAAAGAAGGAAGGCCAGTGCAGGATGAACGGGGATATATTTATATAATTGGAACAGATAAAAAATCAAATACAAGAATTGTAAGATATAATACTGCAGGTGATAGTTTTGAAACCATTATTACAGATCTGCGCGAAGGCGGACTTTTAGAAGAAGAAGAGAAGATAGCTGTTCATCCTGATGGCACAATTGTGGCGGTAAAATACAATAACAGGATGAAAGTATTTTCACCCTCGTTTGAAATGATATACCGCTCTAAACGAAGCAAGGAAGATGATGAGCTTGACCTGAGAAGAAGGAAGGAAAAAGTGGATCACGATGAGGAGTTTGAGGACTGATGCTTTCTTACTGGGAAAAAAACTCGTTTCTGAATTATGATGTAATTATCATAGGCAGCGGTATACTTGGGTTATCAACAGCATGTGAAATTAAGGAAAGATTCCCGGAAAAAGATATTCTAATACTTGAAAGGGGAGTATTCCCAACCGGGGCAAGCACTAAAAATGCCGGGTTCCTTTGTTTTGGTTCAATAACAGAGATCCTTGCTGACCTGGAAGTTAAGGGTGAGGAAGAAACCATCAGCCTTGTTGAAAAGAGGTGGAAAGGAATTAATTACCTGAAGCAAAGACTCTCAGAGAACAAGATAGGGTACCAATGTTATGGGGGGTATGATCTTATAGAAGCTGAAAATAGTGATTCCGCTGATAAAATAGATATTGTTAACGAATTATTATTCCCTGTATTTAAAAACAATGTGTTTGAGCCTGCTTATGAAAAAATTAAACAATTTGGATTTAACAGTAAATTAGTTTCGCGGCTTGTTTACTCGCCATACGAAGCTCAGATAGATACAGGCGAAATGATGAAAACCCTTTTAAAATATGCTCAATTTCTGGGTATACAAATTATCAATGGCGCTGATGTTAAGGAAATTAGTGGAGGAAAAGTTCAGCTTTGGCATAATTATCTTAATGAAACAATAACCTTTAAAGCGGATAAGGTCATAATTTGTGCAAATGCTTTTATGAATGAATTGATGCCTGAATTAAGTATTAAGCCCGGGAGGGGACATGTTATTATTACAAAACCAATTGATAATCTGAAATTTGAGGGTATATTTCACTATAACGAAGGATATTATTATTTCAGGAATTATGGTAAAAGGGTTATTTTTGGCGGGGGAAGGAATCTTGATTTTGGAGCAGAGGAATCGTTTGATTTCAGCTACAATGAAACTATTCTGAGTGATCTAATTGATAAGCTTGATAATATGATATTGCCCGGTGTGAAATACGAAATTGAGGAAAAGTGGACGGGAATAATGGGGTTTACAAAAAACAAGCTTCCTGAATTAATGGAAATAGATAAATTTACAATTGCCGCGGTAAGCTGTAATGGTATGGGTATTGC
>JANPBV010000070.1:0-11175 GCA_031430615.1 Ignavibacteria bacterium
TATTAGCCAAAGGATGATTATCCTCAATTGTATTAATATAACTGAAATCAAATCCGTACATACTGTATCTTATACTTGCGCCAAGGGTAAAGAATTTTCTTTTTCCTCTATCCGGATCTTCATAGAAGAATCCGCCTCTTAAACCAATTAACTTTGGATTTCCGTACCAGTATTCTGCGCCTACTGAGCTTTGAATAGACTTCATAACATTATCTATACCTCCGCCAAATGATGTGAATATTCCCTTATAAACAGGATCAGATACTCCGCCATCTCTTCTTTTTACAAGTAATTTTGCAAAATCTGCTGTTAAAGTTAAATTATTAAATTCACTCTGGTATAGATCATATGCAAATCCTAATCTCAGGTTTGTAGGAAGTGGATCAGCCTGGGCGTTATCAACATAAGTGACTTTAGGACCAATATTTGAAATATTAATTCCAACACCAAATTTATTATTAAGGAATTTTAATTTTGTTTTGGAAGGTTTGTATAATGCAGAAATATCAAAACTAAGGTCATATGCTGTTCCGGTTCCCTTTTCACCTGCAACAGGATCTACGGCAAGCTTACTATATATAAATCTGGTTACTATACCAACACCAAGATCTTTGGTAACTTTTGTGCCGTAACCTACTGCTAAAGCCCCGTCAAAAGCCTGGTATTTACCAATCTCATTTCCAAACTCATCTGTCTGAATGATAGTACCAATGTTTAGATATGTTATACTTACGCCAATAGTTCCTTTTAGTTTCTTCATATAATATTTACCTGCAAGGTAATCATAGAAGAGATCAGATAAACCAAGACCCGGAAGCCATGGAGAATGTGTTATAGAAACCTGTGTACCTTTTTGGAAACCCAAACCTGCTGGATTCCAGAACATAGCAGATGCATCATTTATCATACCTGTACCGGTTTCACCCATACCTGCATTTAAAGAATTTGGACCTATTAAAAGAAAGGGTACAGCGGACTCACCCTGCGCATAGACCCTGCCTGATAGCACAACGATTGCCGCCAGCACGAACATTTTTAATTTAAACATCTAAATTATCCTCCTGGATATATATTATTATTATTAACTATTTCTACTTTAAAACTGCTAATTTTCCTGTATTTGTAACCGATAGCCCATCAACAGATTCAACTACCATCTTGTAAATATAAACACCATTTCCCAATGTTTCACCATCTTGATCTTTCCCATCCCAATCTATTACAACAAATTTATCTGCAATGTTTTGTTTACCTATTTCCTTAATAAGCCTGCCTGCTACTGTATACACTTTAATCTTCACACTAATATCAGCCGGGTAATTGTGCTGAAAAGTAAATGCAGTGTTACTGCTAAATGGGTTTGGGTAATTATATATATTTGTAACTTGCAGAGTACCTGTTGAAGTAACATCAAATTCTATTGCAGCATCTGATGAGTTATTATATGTATCCCAGGCTCTTAGTTTTAAGGTATGCCTTCCATTCGTAATTCCCGCAAAATCATATTCCAGCGTACCTGAAGTATATGTTGTATCGCTGTTATAGTAATTTGTCAGGTCATACTTGTTATTTTCATTGCCATCAAGTACACCTTCAAGTTTATGACCAAGGGTACCTGTTGTATTGATTCCTGATTCATCAAAAAGATCGGCAATGAATTTGAAGTTATCATTTACAACATCACCGCTCCTGAAATTCCTGGTATTAATAAACATGCTGATCCTGGGACCTGTTGAATCAATTGCTGCATTTGGATTAATTCCGCCAACTATAAAATTCCTGTTTACTCCGGCTCCATCATACTGGTTATTATAAAAATAATCAATAAGCCTGCCATGCTGGTTCTGATATGAAATATCTTTTGGCACTATAAACTCCGCAGACCACTTACCATTTTGAACATTTTTAGTGCCTGAATAAATAATACCGCCGTTTAATCTGAAATACTGAACAAAGGCAGGAATACAGTCTTCTGATGTTGCAACATTTCTATCAACATCATATATCTTCAGCACAAGTTTTCCGTTGTAATCACTCCATAGACTTGAATCCGGCTTTATAATTGAGCCATATATTTTTATCCTGCTTAATGCTTTCATTGTATCACCTGCAAGTCCGCTAATACTATCTATGTTAGACCTGAACCTGGGCATTTGTGACCTTATTGTAGGGTCGCACAATAAAATATACTTTGCTTCGTTATCACCATAACCTGAAGTTGTTGTCAGTTTAGCGTTAAAAATTGCGGTCCCAAATCTTTTTTGTAGAAGTAGTGTATCTCTTGGAATGTAAAGGTTACCAAAAACAGCGTACATCAATGCTGCATTACTTGAAGCATAAACCGGTCTTGAAGCGGCTAAAGTACCAATTGCGCCTTTACGGCCGGTTATCATAAACAGTTCGCCTGCGCTTATATTGCTCGGATTATCGAACTTGCTCATATCGCAGCTTGCAATTGTTACAAACGGGTAGCGGTTAATATTATTTATTAAACTTAAAATATTATCTTTTTCAAGAACATACTCATGAGCCCATACATCCGGACTTCCATGACCGGTATAATGAATATTCAAAACACCGTCATTCCAATACTTCGCAATATCTGAATTTACCTGCGGTTTTCTTCTGCCCTGAGGGGTAATAACAGTAGGATAAGTTGCAAGATATGCTTTTACCTTGTCTATAAATGGAGGTGTATACTGTTCTGCCAATGATTCAGCTTGCGTTAAGTGACCTATTCCTTCACAGCCCGGAGCAGTTGTTTTTTCATCATCAGCTACAAAGAGCATACGGTTTTTCCAGTATCCGTTATTTTCACCATTTTCGTAAGCATCAATTTTATCAATATATCCATTGGCATCAACCAGTGAATTCGCAGGAATTCTGCCAATTGCAAGATCAGGCTTATCAATTAAATTTGGACCATCAACCACATTTGCAAAAAAATCATCTGTTGTTAATCCTAGAACTTGGTGAATTACAGGGCTGGTTAGCTCCCATGCAGGCACATAGTTTATACCTGAATTTGGTCTTAATCCTTTATAATCAAAACTGCCATCACCCAAAAGACAAACATATGTTGGTCTGGTACTCCAGTTATCGTATGCATATTTAACAAAATCTCTTATTGCAACAGCATCAAGCAAACCACCTGAAAATTCATTATATATCTGATCTGTTGTTACTATCATTGTTTTAAGGTAGTCAGGATTGGATGTGCCAACCTGCTCTCTTTTAGTCTTTAATCTCTCAGCTGCTGAAATAAAATCTTTATGTGTAATAATAATAAAATCGGCTCCATCAGAAATTCCATGTAGATTTTGATTGGAGACTCTTGAAGAGATTCCGGTTGGTGTTTTGTAACCATTTTCGCCAACAGTAAAATACCTGCTTAGATTACCGCCTGCTTCAGTTTTTTGGAATTTAACATTTGAGCTTAACGTAACTATTGGCTGAATCATTTTCACATCACTTTGTGATGTTGCGTCAAAAACCCTTACATTATTATTAGAAAACGAAGAAACGTTATACTCTACAACACCACTTGCATTAGGTGAATAAAAATTCAAAAAATCATTTGTAACAGAGTTAAATCTTCTTTTATAAAGGATCTCATACCAGTCAAGATATCCCTCAGCTTCACCGTTTGAAGCGTAAAAGGTTGACCTTAGTTTAACCTGTTCACCATTTGTTTTTTGGGACTGGTTAACTGTAAAGTCATATGCCCTTGTATCAATCCATGCGTCAAAACCGGCAACAACGCAGGATAATGAATTTGGAAATTCAGACATATTAGAAAAATCATCTTTCACCAGGAAATAACCGGAATTTGGACAAACTACTCTTTGCGCCATTTTAATACGATAAAAAATATCAGACCCGTTTTCGAGTCCGGTTAAAGTTGGATTCCATTCAAATGATTGCCCGGGTCGTTTACTGAAACTAAGCCATAAGTTGCCTTCACTGATCAGATTAGCTTCATCCGGTTCTGTAAAAATTCTTTCCGTAAAAGATGAAGGTACCAAAGGAGTACTACTGTTTTCAGATGGAGTTAAAAGCATTCTTTTACCTGTGTTTGGAGTATTTAAACTTATCCAGTAATAATTGCTTCGGGTATAATAATTAACGTAGTGATTAAACGTATTGCTCGTGGAATCATAGTTCCAGTTGTTAACAGATCTGCCGTAGAATAATATATAATCATTATTATCAAAAACACCGTCGTTCTCACCTTCTATATAAACAGCATCCTCAACAAGGTCATTTGGCCTAGGTAAACTCATTCTTTCACCAAGCAGGTCGCCACCGTTTCCGTATATTTTTATTGTTCTTGGGTCAACCCCGGATAAATTAATACCGCCGCTTTCCAGAAAACTTTTAGAGATCTTATATATACCTTCACTGTTACCGGCATTATTATCTTTTATTTCTATTTTATACCAATCACCGGCAGAAAGAACACTGTTTACCAGCAGCCTATCTTTAAAAGTATTTTTATATTTTGGGTTAACCCAGTTAGCCGCAGAATTGAAATTAATCCCGCTGCCTGATAGCAGTGAAATCTCTTCTTTATTCCTGGGTCTGTTTAACTGAACAGGTGTTTCTCCAAAATTTATCCTGATCCTTATCCTTGAGTAATATTTGATTGTTTTAGTTGCAGGGTTATACTGGAAAGGATAAATAACAACATTTCCCGTTACAAGGTCCCTTAAAGGTCCTACTCCGGTTAAATTGACAAAACTCTCAGGAAGAAATTTATTTTGGGAGTATTCGGCATTTTTATTGTAAGTGTAATAAATATTTTCAAAACTTCTGATATTCGGATTGAATAATCCAACCTGCGGGACAGGAGCAATGTTTACATTTTGTGATTCTTTGACATCAAAATCTAACACCTGGACTGAATTCCCTTTTTCTGAAGGAAGAAAAATAGAAAAGTTTCTGAATTTCAGATCAGGACTTCCGGATTTTGTAATATCGTTATCTACCCCATTCTGAAATTCAAAGGTAGAAAAGTATTCACCATTACTTAATAATTGTTGTTCTGAAACATCTGACGGGTAGTATTCAAGCTCAATGTATGAGGAGTTTGAGCTTAATATTTTAAAATCAGGTTTAACTTCACCAAAGAGGTAATCGCTCATTTCAGGGGCTTTTTTATCAGTACCTGTTGAGGTTTTTGTAAAAATGTCACTGCCTTGAGAAAATATATTTGCACCGGTCAGGACGATAAATGTAATCAAGGAAATTTTGAATGATTTCATTCTGGTAATATTAATTTTTTAAATAAAAAAACCGAAATTGAATAAATAGTTCAATTCGGCTTTATAAAAATCCTTACAAAATATATTGCTAGCGGCATCCGTTTTTATAAAACCGAAATTCAAACCTCTAACAATTATTCTATAATTTTTTACCCTCTTTATACAGCAATATATATTGAGAAGTAAGAAATGTCAAGACAAAATGTCCAGTAAATAAGCCGAAAATCGCTTTAAATTGTAATATTTTAAACACTTAAATAGGGTATACTGGTTTCAAGAACATTTAAAACATCAATATTATTAATATTCCCCCCTGATGCCTGAATTGCAGCTTTATTTTTCCCTACCGGACCCCACTCGAATGCATTTGTTGGACCAAATAATCCAATTACAGGAATATCAAATCCGGCTGCCAGATGCATAATACCGGTATCATTTGATATAAATAGAGCTGTTTTGCTTATATTTGCAGCATTTTTCATTAATTCTCCTTTATATATAGAATACATGATATACGGGTATCTTTCTTTTAATATCTTTTCAAGATTTTCGATATATTTCCTGTCATCGGGACCTCCGGAAATATAAAAGTATGCATTTCTTCTCTTATATAGTAACTCCATCAGCTCTGCAAATTTTTCATGGGACCATACATTTTGTACCTTTGCTGCTCCGGGATGAAATCCAATAACTTTCCTTGTATTATCAGGGAAGTTAGATAAATAATAATCAGAAGCAAACTTTTGTTGTTCTTGGGTTAGGCTTAATTTAATAAAATTTTCGTATGTGGAAATTCCAAGCTGTCTTATTACGTCCAGGTTCCTTTCAATTTGATGAACCTTTTTTGAATCCCACAAAAAATCCTTTTTAATATTAAGCGTGTAGCCAATTTTATTTGGTTCAAAATCTTTTGTCCTGACCCCAACCCTGTATTTTGCCTGGGAATAATATGCCATTAAATGATTTGAGGCTGAAAATATTACCGATGAAGGCACTATAGCAAGCTCGGGTTTCTTATCCCGAAGTATCTTTATAAGTTCAATAAACTTTTCAAATCCATGTTCATACAATATAACATTATCAACAGGTGAATTATTATTATCAAATATTTCCTTAAAATGTGTCGAGTTTTTTGTAGCAAGTGTAATAACTGCTTCGGGGTAGTAGTTTCTAATTGAGCGTATCATAGGAACCGAGCATAGCATATCACCTAGCTGGTGCCTTACTATTATTAATATATTTTTTACTTTAGAAAGTTCATCCTGAGAGGGTGATACATCTTTTTCAAGAACAAAGCCTTTGAATATTTTTAACCCAATGTCACCGAGTATTTTTTCTACTTTGCTCAAAGCGCAATACTCAATCTTTCTTCACTTCACGGAACTCAGCATCCTGTATCATATTTACATCGTATGATTTCTTTTGTGAAGTATCAATTGGGTTTTGTGTTTTGTTCTCCTTTGCAACGGATATTTTCTGGAGAAATCTTCTAACAAAAAGAAATACAAAATACAAAAGTATTGCAATTATGACATAGCGCATTATTGGGCAGTTTTCCTTAGTGAAGGGTTATAATATTTTACCGCAGATTGATCTGATTTAAATATTTCATTAACTAGGTCATCAAAATCGGCTGTATTGTTTACAAAATCAACTTCTTCGCAGTTTACTATCATTATTTTAGTAGCTTTATAGCGAGAAAAAAAATAATTATATGCTTCATTTAAACTGTTAATGTATTCTTCGCTTATTTCTTTTTCAATTTCCCTTTGTCTTTTTCTTATGTTCTCCATAAGCCTTTCAACCGATGACTGGAGATAAATAACCAGGTCGGGAACAACAATTCCTTTATCAAGACCCTGCACAACCAGTTCATATATCTTTAACTCATCATCGCTTAAATTTAAATACGCGAATATCTTATCCTTTTCAAAAATATAGTCACTTACCACAAAATTCTGGAAAAGCTCTTTCTGATGTACATTCTGAAGCTGGGTATATCTTTCAAGCAGAAAGAACATTTGTGTTCTAAGCGCATACTCTTCGGGTCTAACATAAAATTTTTCCAGGAAAGGGTTATCTTCAAAGTTTTCGAGTATTAACTTGGCATTAAGCCGCTCTGAAAGCATTTGAGCTATCGATGTTTTGCCAGCGCCTATAACGCCTTCAACTGCAATATAGCTTAAGCTTGTATTGGATATATTACTTATCAAATGATATTGTTTCTTTAACTTTGCATTTATCTTTACTCGAGGCATAAAGGCTTTTAATGCTTTTATTAAGTTTGGGATGAATAAACCCCGGTATTATTTCAACAAGAGGTTTTAAAACAAAATTCCTTTGCTGAATATACGGATGCGGGACTTTGAGCTTATTTTTATTAATTATTTTATTTCCGTAAAAAAGAATATCAATATCAATTTCTCTTGCCTGCCATTTGGAATTATCTATTCTGTCAGCTTCAATTTCATAACGTTTCAAAAGATCAAGAAGTTCAGTTGGTTTTAGCCTGCATAAAAAAACCGCCGCACAATTTAAAAAGCAATTTTGTTTTTTGTAACCCCATGGCTCGGTTTCATATATATTTGAAACTGCCAGTAAATTCAAATCTTTGTTCAATGATAGGGTTATCAAAGCGCTTTTTAAGTTCAAGAATCTGTTACCTTTATTTGAACCAAATCCAAGAACTGCTTTTTCTGACATTTATTATAGCTCATCTTTAACAGCATGTCTGTATTCAGAATGCTCAACTTCAACATAATCCGTAAGCCCGCCTAGCGGCGGTGATGGTTTGCGCACATTAATTACTACCTTTTGAACCATTGAAAAGTTTTCGATCATCTTAAGCGCTATCCTGTATGCAAGAGCTTCTATCAGGAAAAACTTTTCCTGTGAAACTACTTCTTTGATAAATATATATGCCTGTTCATAATCCAGTGTCTTTTTAAGATTATCCTCAGATTCAGCTTCGGTTACATCACAGGTCATTTCTGCATCAATTTCAAAAAGCCCGCCGCTCATTCTTTCAGTATCAAGAACACCGTGGTGAGCGTAGAACTTAGCGTTTTTAATTCGAATGATAGTGTAATTCATATTAATTATCCTTGTCATGCTGAACTCTTGACTTTATGTCGTTTTCAGCATCTAATAACTTCAGGATTCTGAAATAAATTCAGAATGAAAGATTATTTATTTTTTTTCTTCTTTAACGGCTTTTTAGCTTTTGGTTTTACGCTTTTTGAAACTTTTGAATTCTTTTTAGCAGCTTTGCTCCCCGGTTTACTTTTTTTCACTTTCGAAGGCTTGCTCTTAACTGAAATTGAAACCTTTTTTTTAAATGATTTATCTTTTGAAGATTTATCCCGAGATTTAGATTTTGCCCTCTTAGCTTTAGCTTCTTCAAGCGCTAATTTTACCATTAAGCCCATTTCTGCCGGTGATTCTGCTACATAAATTCCCGCATCCTTTAAAGCTTTTATCTTATCTTCTGCTGTTCCTTTGCCTCCGGCTATAATAGCGCCTGCATGTCCCATTCTTCTTCCCGGAGGCGCTGTTCTGCCTGCAATAAAGCCTACAACGGGCTTAGTTACATAGTTCTTTACATATTCAGCGCAAGTTTCTTCTGCATTTCCGCCAATTTCACCAATCATAATTACAGCGTCGGTATTTTTATCTTCATTGAAAAGTCTCATTGCATCGATAAAATTGGTGCCTATTATCGGGTCACCGCCAATACCTATACATGTTGATTGTCCCAAACCCAATGCTGTCAACTGTGCTACAGCTTCATACGTTAAGGTACCGCTTCTTGAAATGAGTCCTACTCTGCCGGGCAGATGAATAAATCCGGGCATGATACCGATCTTGCATTCACCCGGTGTAATTATACCCGGACAATTAGGTCCTACCATACTTACTTTTCTACCTGCTTTGTTAAGTTCTTCAAGGTAATTCTTTGCTGTTATCATATCCTTTGTGGGAATACCTTCTGTAATAGTAACAATAACATCAACACCTGAATCGGCTGCTTCAAGAATCGCATCAAGCGCGAACGCAGGTGGTACAAAAATTACAGCAGTATTTGCATCTGCTTTTTCAACAGCTTCCCTGCATGTATTGTAGACAGGTACTTTATCATCAAACATAGTTCCGCCTTTGCCCGGTGTAACTCCTGCAACAACGTTTGTGCCATATTCAATCATTTGTCTTGTATGAAAGGAACCTTCAGAGCCTGTTATGCCCTGAACCATTAACCTTGTGTTTTTATTTACTAAAACGCTCATTAACTGCTGCTTTCTATATTAAAAATTATATTTTATTGTAGGAATTACAAAAATAGGGATTAAATTTTTATGAAAAAATACCACAATTTTGTTTGTTAATACTTAATTATGTGATAATTTTATAATAAAAAAGGCAGCTTATAGCTGCCTTATGAGATTTATATTTTATTTTTCTTTATTCTTCTTTAACAGAATTACCTGTGATTACCCATTCACCATTCTTATTTGCTGAAAGATTATAAGTGACAGTGAGAGTTTTTGTAACCTCAGTATCTTTGCCGTCTTTTTTTACTATTTGGGTCTGCTTTACTTTTGCTACTACACTTGCTTTGTCATCTTTCTGGCTTAGTACTTTTGGTTCTTCAACTATAGTGAAATTTTTTGTATTCTTGTAACCTGATTTCATCTTATCAACCGGTCGTGAGGGGAAGTACTTGTGCGCCTTTTTCATGTTGGCATCAAAGTTACCTGATTCATTAATTCCGCGCTGAATGTATTCGTAATAATCTTTAACTGTTGTTGTCGGGTTTTCAAACTTCTTTGTTATTTCTTTCTGTATCTCTTTTTTCTTTTCTTTCTTTTTTTCAGCTTCAACTTTCTTCACAGAATCTTTTTGAACCTGTGTCATATTCTGAGTTACAGTTGTTGATACGGTATCAGTGGATGTATTCTGATCTGTTGAAGTGTTTTCAACCATACCCATTTTTTTTTCGCGTTCTTCAAGTTCTATTTCCTTCAGCTTAACTCTGGCTTCGCGGTCATTAAGTTCTTTTTCCTTATCTGCCAATATCTGAAAGCTGGTTTTATTTTGCTCTTCACGCTCTTTTGTGCAGCCTGTAATGAAAAGTAAAATTGCAAGGACTGCTATATATTTAATGTAGTTACTCATAATTATTAAAAAATTGGTTTATATGATTACCTTAACTGTAAATATAATAGCAAAATAAAGTAATTGCAACCTTAATTACTACAAGAAAAGCTTAAATATATAATATTTAGTGATTTATTGTGATTCGTAAAGGATCTTGAAGTTCTGAAATGCGTTGAATAAGGCTATGGATACATCATTTTGCCCTTTTTCGCTGGATAAGTATTTTTCATCATTGATATCTGAAAGGTAACCGGTTTCAACCAATACCGAAGGCATTGAAGCGCCAAGTGTAACCCAATTTCCGGCTTGGTAAACTCCCCGTGAAATTAATTCTGAATAACTTAGCATATTCACTTCAATAATAGAAGCAAAGTATTCACTTAACCGTGTATATCCGCTTTGTGCAAGGTTTGAAAAAATATAATTATCTAAAGTATCTTTTCCAAACTGACTGAAAGCAATCTGGTAATTTTGCTTCATTGTGAACTCAACTGCTTCCGGGAATCTTTCTTTATTCAGCAGATAAACTTCAAAACCCTGCTTATCACTTTCTTCCTGTTTTTTATGATTGGCATGAATGCTGATAAATAGTTTTGCCTTCATATTATTTGCTGCTATAGTTCTATCTTTTACCTGTGAATATTCATCAGTAATTCTTGCATAAAATATTTTTATTTCAGGATATTTCTCTTCTATCATTTTGCCAAGCTTTATGGCTATAGGCAGGACAATATTTTTTTCCTGTACGCCTGTTTTA
>JANPBV010000071.1:0-37996 GCA_031430615.1 Ignavibacteria bacterium
AGTAAAACACGTAACCTTAAAAACGCGATAGATATTTCTTTCATAGTATGATATATAATTTAAAAATGGTCACAACAATGCAATTACAGAGGTATGACCATTTTTAAATCTATATGTTCTTACCGTATAGCAGTTTAACCTATACATGTAAGTAAATGTTCCCTAAAAAACTATAAAAAAACCTTAAAAACAGTTAATTTTTGCATAAAAGGAAATATTATGAGTGTTGTAATTCCTTTGTTTCAAGTTCCGAGAATTTATCCCAGAACCAGCCTGTACAGCTTACGCTATGAACTTTTGCAAGTTGTATCTTAAATTCAGAGACCCTGCTGTAGTCATCCTTTATTTTCATTTTGATGAGATAGTTTAAAAATTTTATAAAACTCCTGTATTCAGATCTTTTGAATTCAGGGATTTTTTTATCATTTGATAAAACGTGTTTGTATGAATCGATCAGCGAGATGAGCGGCTCGGTATCATCGAGTTCATAATAAACCCGCAGCATGTAGCAGTAAACATCAAGCTTATGATAATACCCGTTGAATTTCAGCTTGCTTAAGCTTTGCATAGATTCGTTGTAATCTTTCCTGAAGAAGCAGAGCATTGCCATAGAAAAGTTAAGGGTGTTATCGCGGTAACTGGGCTCTATTTCAAGGATATAACAGCATATAAAATTTTCAACCCAATCAAATTTTTTTAACCTGATACCGGTTCTTACAATATTGAGAAAAAGAGTTGGATGCATAAAATTTTCTATCTTAAATACATCTTTTGAAAGCTGCATTCTGTACATGTCAAACAATTCGGTTACATACAATGAACTGCCATTATCCAGTATTTTTCTGTAGTAATTGTTCATTACAAAATACGCGTTGTAAATATCAAGTTTCTCGAGTGATTTACTATCAGAAAGAATATTTTTTATGTTAAGCAGTGATTCTTTGTTCTCTTCGTAAAGCATTAACATGATAACATTATAGTAAAGCTGTATTGCAGGGATATCATCGTACCTGTTTACCTTTAGAAATAGAAGAATCTCATCAAGAAAATCAAGCTTATAATTTGAGTTTAATTCGTAGATCTGTTTATTAAGGATTTGCGTGTATCTCCTCAGTATTTTCAGGAGGAAGTATTTTATAAGGTAATTCGATTCGTTGAGAAGACTTTCATCGAACAGGAATTTATTTTTCTTTAAGAACTGTGTGTTCTTTTCAAGCTCAAGCGAGTGTTTGTAGTCAAGCATTTCCTCCGAGCCAAATGAATACTGAAGAGCGTCTTCTGCATCTCTATAGCTCTCTTCAAAATATTTATCAGCATTTCTTTTGTTAAGCTCGCTTATTAAATGTTTATTTTGCTCTAGCCTATCCTGTGTATAATTAATATAAGCAAGGAATTCAAGTATTTTCACCGAAAGTTCCGAGAGTACTTTTCTCATCATGTTATCCCTGTATTTTTCATCGGGGAAAAGTGTTAAGTGCAGTGTTTGTTTTGTAAACTCATCGCCCGAAAAATCAGGGTAATAGTTCTGCAATATGCCGTAAAGTTCAAGAAGCCTGCGGTTTTTGTTGTGCAAGGGCGAATCCAGGAACTCACCAAACATTTTAAACTCCCTTTGATTAAGAATATACAATAGGTCTAATGCTTTACTTTTTATCATAAAATTATACTTAAATTTTTACACCGGGTATAAATACCATTACTTGGCTACCGTAACAAAATTGAATTTTATTTTCGAAGAAACATCAAAAACAGACAAATTTTAGCGTTTTAAGCCAAAAAAAAGAATTTCGCGCCCATTTTTCATAGTGCACATAAGAAAAACTCTCTTTGCCAAATTAAACTCTTAAAACTATTTTATTAAAAATATTTATTGATAACGAAGGCTAAAACGAGGGCGGAAATAATTACGAGGACTTAATGCAGAAAATTTCAATAACAAAGCTAAAGTAAGAACTGTGGAAACAAATTTAAAAGATTTAAATTAAATATCAAATACAATTGCACAGTAAAATATTTTTTTTCAACACCATTTAGTATGGATTTTAATTACAGTGAAATATAAGGCATATAAAAATTGCATCTAACACTTTAAAACTTTTTTAAATTTAATGGAGGGGTATATAGTATTGAATATTAATTACTTTGTTTCAAAAGCCCGTAACACGTTTTTGTTTTCATTATTCATTTTATCGTTATTTTCAATCAGCACAGTTTTTTCGCAGGATTGGTGTAATCCGAACATTACCCAGACATTCAGTCACGGGATAAACTCGGTTGCTCTAAACGGCACACCACCACTTGAAAGGTTTTCGGGGAGGCTTGAAGGCTATGTTAATACAGGTGTATCAACATCACTTTCAAGAGGCGGTTCATATACTCTGACTATGGTACAGGGATTTGGCGCTTTTTGTACGGCTGGAAATTTGAGAATATGGATTGACTATAATCATGATTTCGATTTTGATGATGCGGGAGAATTGGTTGGCTCGATGGACCAGGTATTTTCAACCGGACCGAATGTATTTAACTTTACTGTACCCAATACTGCTGTTCTTGGAACAACGAGGATGAGAGTTGGAGATAAAATGAGGGAAGCATGCGGTCACACGGGGGTTACACCCTGTAACGACCCGCCTGATCCTGCAGGTTATCATGGCGAGATGGAAGACTATGATATCATAATTGTTCTTCCGACCGGAATTTCAAACGTAAGCGGTATTACACCGGAAAAATTCGGATTGTATCAGAATTACCCGAATCCATTTAACCCTGTTACAAATATTAAATTCGATGTTGCCTCGACATCACAGGTAAAAATTACAGTGTACGATCTGCTTGGCAATGAAGCTGCGCAGCTTGTAAATGAAAGATTGCCCGCAGGGACATACAAAACAGATTGGGATGCTTCAAGCTACCCAAGCGGTGTGTATTATTATAAAATTACTGCCGGTGAATATTCAGAGACACATAAAATGGCGCTGGTGAAATAATTTCTGAATACGAATAATTCTTAAGGACAAGGGTTACATCCTCATCGTTATTTTTTGACTTAACTTGGACTCCTTGTCCTTCAGGTTCGTAAATATTATACATTACTGATGAAAAAATTCTCGGGCAGTTCAAAAAAAACAGCGATATACTTTATTATGTTTCTGGCAGTAACTGCTTTTTTAAGCTATGGTTATTTTGCGGGTATCAGCGGCAGAACAAAAAAGGGAGGGTTTACCGCAGGTTGTGAGTGTCATGGTAAAACCCCTTTTAGTAATGTGAATGTAGTTATATCAGGTCCTGATACAATTTCCCCCGGCGAGACTGTGAATTTCCTCCTGAGCATAACCGGGGGACCTTTAACAAGAGGCGGAACCGATATAGCTGTAATAAGAGGTACGCTGAATACAGTAACTGGTTCTGGTTTAAAAAAACTAGATGGAGAGCTGACACATGAGCAGCCAAAGGCGCCTGTTTCAGGGAATGTCAGTTTTCCGTTCAGTTATACCGCTCCTCTTACTGAAGGAACAGATACAATTTTTGCAAATGGCAATAGCGTAAATTTTGATATGCTTCCTTATAATGATAACTGGAATTTTGCCAATAATAAGATACTCGTTATTAAAAACCCAATTGGTATCCATGTCATTTCTTCTGATACACCGGAATCATTTGAACTTGAACAAAATTATCCCAATCCTTTTAATCCAACAACAAAAATCCGGTTCAGTATCCCGGCTTCTTCGGATGCAAATATTACGATCTATGATGCAGCAGGGATAGAAGTAACTACTCTCATAGATGAAAGGTTAATGCCGGGATCTTTTGAAGTAGATTGGAATGCCTCAAATTATTCAGGCGGTATTTACTTTTATGTTCTGCGTTCCGGAAGTTTCAGGGAAACAAGAAAGATGGTTCTTATAAAATAATACACGTGTTCCGGCAGCTTCAAAAAATTTAATGTTAACTTACTGTCACACTTAATATTAATTATAGTCAAAGAGAGTGAAAGGTTAGAGAGTGTTTTTTTATTTTAAGTTATTTAATGACCGAAATATCAAGGTGTTATTTACAAACTAAAAAAGTGGTTCTTGTAAAATAGAAGAATGTGCGATATTGCAGCGCTTGATCGAGGGCTCAGGCGAGTAGGCAGTTTAGATAAAAGTGAACTGCTGCCTGACTCAAAATAAATTCCATGATTGACCCAAGGCGGGATCTTTTGAGACAGGTGTCGCACATTTTTTTTAATGATGTAAACAGAGAACTTTGGTTTTAAATGAACTATAGAACTTATATTCCCAACCCGGCACTATCAAAATATATTAAGTGCTATTGGACACTGGAAAATCTTTACAAAGAGATCACTTTTTCGAAAGAGAAAGTTTTTCCTGATGGGTGCATTGAATTGGTTTTTCATTTTGGTGATTTATATAGAAAATATAAACGGGACGATTCAAGTGAACTAATGCCCAAAAGTTTTATACACGGTCAATTGAAGGAATTTATTGAAATTGAAGCAACCGGGAAAACAGGGATTTTAAGTATTAGATTCCACCCGAATGGTTTAAGACCCTTTATGGCATTTGATATTAATGAGATTACAGGGCAAACATTAAGCCTACAGGATCTTTGGGAAAAGGAAGGCGAAATACTTGAAGAAAAAATTTTAAATGCTGCATCTAATGAACATCGAATATCATTACTTGAGATTTTCCTGTTAAATAAATTGAAAAGAGCTGTAGAAAATGATAGCGTAATTGAACATTGCGTTAATTCAATAATTAAAAATGATGGAAACATTTCGATTAGCAAACTTGCAAATAATCTGAATATTGGAAGACGCCATCTTGAACGTAAGTTTATTTCCATTGTTGGCATCAGCCCGAAATTACTTTCAAGAATCATTAGATTTCAAAATACGCTTAATTTAATTGAACATGAAAAATTTAGTAACTTAACTATGGTTGCTTATAAGAGTGGTTTTTATGACCAGGCTCATTTTATAAAGGATTTCAAAGAATTCACAGGACTCAACCCAAAGCAGTATTTCTCAGAAAATTTTCCTTTGGTAAAATATTTCAATTTAATGTAGAAAGTCGCATTTTTACAATTTTTATTTTTTTAAAAGTCGTAAATTTGTATCTCAAGAAGGAGCATTATTTAATCAATTAAAAAATGGAAAAATTTAAAATGAAACCTTATTTCAAACTCAATATAGTTTTTGCAATATCAGTCATTATAATATCCTGTAGTAATTCTAACCAAAAAATTAACGAAAACAGCAAAAGCAGTTTCACTCAAATTGAAAATGCCAGCTGGTTAATTGGAGAATGGCAAAATATTACCGAGAAAGTCTATGTTTCTGAAATTTGGATTAAGAAAAATGACTCTACCTACATTGGTAAAGGGTATTCTGTTGCAGGCAAAGACACGGTTTCAGAGGAATCCATCCTTCTTGAGCAAAAAGGAACACAACTATTTTATACCTCAACAGTTAAAAACCAAAACAATAACCAGAGTATAAAATTTACACTTACATCATCTGCAAATAATCAATTAGTTTTTGAAAACCCTGAACACGATTTTCCTCAAAAAATCTCATATACACTAATAACAAATGATTCCTTGCTTGCCGAAGTTTCAGGTATGATGAATAGTAAACAGCGTTCAGAGAAATTTCCAATGACAAGAATAAAGTAAAAAAATTGAACCAAAACAACTAAATACAAATATAAAATGGAAATGTTAACACATGCAATAAGCTGGGCTGAAATTCCCGTTTCTGATTTTGACAGGGCAAAGAAGTTTTACAGTGCAATATATGATTTTGAAATGCCCGAAGCTATGATGGGTCCTAATCGGATGGGTTTTTTGTTGTTTGACCAAAAGGGCGGCGGCATAGGCGCTGCCATTGTTTGCGGTGAAGGTTACATACCGTCACAAAACGGAACAAAGTTATATCTCAATGGCGGTGCCGACCTGAATACAGTATTAAATCGTATTAAAAATGCAGGTGGTAACGTGACTCTGCCGAAAACTCAAATTGCACCCGAAGCACCTGAACTAGGATACTTCGCTATTTTTGAAGATACAGAAGGCAATCAAATTTTACTGCACTCTAATAGCTAATATCATATTGAGAAAATTGATATTGCTCCAGGGATTTGATAATTCAAATAAAACATCAGAATATGTCTATTAAAAATTTCTTCATCGTATTGATAATAGCATTGGCTTCGTGTAACACAAAAGAAAATGAAGAGCTGAAAATGCAGGAGCAAAATGTGCTTATTGCGAAAAATTATTTTGAGATATTTAATAAACACGATTGGGATAAAATGGCTGATTTTTATTCTGACCCAGCTGAATTTAAAGACCCATCGTTAGGTGAAGGAATTATAAAACAAACCCGGCAGCAAACAGCAGAAAAGTATAAGAAGTTAGCTGAGATATCCTCCGACATACGGGATGATATTATTCAACTGTATCCCTCAAAAGACAAATATGTAATAGTTGAATTTGTTTCATCAGGAACAGCGCCCGATGGCACAAAGTGGAAATTACCTCTATGCACTATTTTTACAATTGAGAATAAACAAATAACAAAGGACTTTACATACTACGATAATGAATAACTATAATAACCATAAAACATCACATAACTGCGGGTGAAGTGGAAGTATTAAATTTTATGCGTCTAAATCAACCGCTCTTAAATCCGCAAAACGCTGTAATTCTGTTATCCTATAACTTCAAATCCTGTATATTTATGCAATACTTTTGGAACAATAATTTTACCCTCAGGTGTCTGGCTGGATTCAATTAAAGATACATAAAGTCTTGAGGTAGCAAGTCCCGACCCGTTCAATATATGAACATATTCAGTCTTCTTATCACGTTTAAAGCGTATCATAGCTCTTCTGGACTGGAAATCGGTGCAGTTGCTAACACTTGATGCCTCGAGCCATTTACCCTCGGCAGGTGACCAGACTTCGATATCATACTGCTTACTGGCAGCAAAACCCATATCACCCGTACAAACGTTTACAACACGATAGTGGATATTCAGCGCTTCCAAAATTCCAGTTGCGTGACCCAGCATTTCTTCCATTTGTGAATATGATTCTTCAGGCAGGCAGAAATTGATGAGTTCAACTTTATTGAACTGGTGTACCCGCAAAAATCCCTTGGTATCCTTGCCGTAGCTTCCTGCTTCCCTGCGGAAACAAGCTGTATAGCCGCAATACTTCACCGGCAAATTTTTTACGTCCATTACTTCATCACGGTGAATGTTCACAATAGGTACTTCGGCAGTTGGTATTGCAAACAGGTCATCAGGCTCGGTGCGGTACATATCTTCTTCAAACTTGGGTACTTTTTCGGCGGCTTCCATTGATGCGCGGTTTACAAGATAAGGTACACCAACTTCAGTGTAGCCGTTAGCTTTGTGAGTATCAAGCATGAAGTTTATCAAGGCTCTTTCAAGCATTGCGCCTTTGCCTTTGTAAAAAGGAAAGCCGCTTCCTGATATTTTAGCGCCGATACCGAAATCGAGGATATCAAGTTTTTTGCCAAGCTCAACATGATCAAGATATTTAAAATCACCGGAAGCTTTATCTCCCCATATTTTGAACTGAACATTATCATCACTTGATTTACCTAACGGAACTGAATCTTCCGCAAGGTTAGGGATATCACGCTGGAAGTTATCGATTTGCTTTTCTGCCAGAGCAAGCTTATCATCAATTGCTTTGATATCATCGGATACTTTCTTCATATCGGCAATTTTATCATCAGCATTAGCGCCGTCTTTTTTCATTTTGGCAATTTCCTGTGATACTGTATTTCGCAGGCTTTTGAGTTTTTCAACCTCACCTATATATTCCCTGCGTTTTACATCAAGCTCAAGGATCTTATCTACCATATCTAAGGTCATATTGCGCGCCTGGAGCTTTTGTTTTATCAGCTCTGGGTTTTCTCTTATTACTTTTAGGTCTAACATAATTTATATAATTAGGAATTAACTGCCAGAGGCAGTCAAGTGAATTAAAAATTAGGAATTTTTACAACAAATTAAAAAAACAAATAATAAGACTACAAAGGTCTGATATTATTTCAATACATAAAAATATTATCATGTTATAACTGATCTACAATATACGTTAAGACTTTTGTAGTCTTACAACTTAGCTAATTACTTTTTTTGTGTCGGGAGGAAACTCCCGACGCCACTTCGTGTGGTGTCAGGACTTACGTCCGGACACGGTTAATTTATAAGCCGAGCTGGACTTTCAGCAGGCTAAGTCCATCGGTTACATCAAGCGTTTTCAGGTCAAGGTCGGTTTCAGCTTTCAGCAGGATGAAGCTAGAGTTCATCGGTCTCAAGGCAGATTGGTTAAGATCACTGGTTTTAATTGGCTTTATAAGGTTTTCATTCAGCTCAAAAGCTTCAGCAAGTTTTATGGCAAACTCATACCTGCTTAAATATTCGCCGCCGCATATGTGATACAGACCGGATTTATTCAGGTCAACCATTTTAACTAATGACCACCCAAGATCATCAACCATAGTAGGCATGCCAAACTGGTCATCAACAATTGTTACCTGATTTTTTTCAGAAAGCATATTAATAAGCCAAACGGCAAAGTTAGGTCTTAAATTCTTACCTGTTCCGTAAATTATCATAGTGCGTACAATTGCAAAATTTATTCCGCTTGTTATCAGCGCATTTTCACTGGCAAGCTTGCTTTTACCGTAATAGCTCAGAGGATTAGGTTTTGAGCTCTCGCTGTAGTTGCCTGATTTGCCGTCAAAAACATAATCAGTTGAAATGTGTATTATCTTTGATGAATTAACCCTTGAAGCGATTATAAAATGTTTTACTGAATCTACATTTACTTTCCAGCTCATTTCACGGTCAGTTTCACAGCCATCAACATTTGTGTAAGCCGCCGTGTTGATGATAATATCAGGAAGGTATTTTTTAACGGCATCCTTAACTTCTTCCTTTTTGGTTATATCCATTGGGAAGTAATCAAAGCCTTTAGAATCAAAAGCGTTATCATGCAGGTCTGTGAGTATAAGCTCGTGGGCTGATTCATTCCTGAATATTTCCGTGGCTTTTTGTCCCAGCAGTCCGTTTGCGCCGGTTACAAGTATTTTTTTAGGTTTGTTCATTTGACCTCACCCCTTTACAAGGTTGTAAACCCAGCCCCTCTCCTAAGAGGAGAGGGGAGAGGATTATTTAAAAATTAATTTTAATCACTAAGTTTATGCAAGTCTTCAACACCGTGAAGAGATGCATTTAAGCTTGCCATTTTATTTGCGAAATTTAAAGCAAGATGCTCCTCACTCTGCTTAAACGCAGCATTTTTATAAAAGAAACTTGACGCAAAAACATCGCCACAGCCGGTTGAATCAACAAACATCGGACTATCTATCCTTGGCATATCTGTTCTATCAAGATCATAATATGATTCACCCGCTGCTTCTTTATGCATTAACCGGTACATGCTTACACCTGAGCGGCCACGGGTAACTACAAGTGAACTTACTTTTTTATCCATCAGAATTTTTTCTGCTGTTTCATACTCAGTTACATTATCACCGGTAAAAATTGAAAGCTCTGATTCATTCATTTGTATAGTATCAGACAGTGAAACCCAGTTTTGCCAGTTTTTAACAGGCATTTGTTTTCTTGCGCCGTCGGGAAAGGTCTGCATTACAAGGTTATGAAGATCCATATGTATGTAACCTTTAAAATTATCACGTATCATTATAAAAGCATCAAGTGTGATATCTACACCGGATACGAGATTAACCAAAATTCCATCCAAGGACCCAAGAAGATCCTTTACCTGTTCAAATTCCACAGGCAGCGTTGGCAGGGTTGAGTTTTCTTCTCTGTCATAAGTTTTCTTAGTCGATACATTCAGTATAGAATTCTTATCCTTATAAAACAGGTTAACAACCCTCGTCTTATGAGATGTTCTATTTATATAAGAAAGATCAATATTACTGAAGGTACTTAAGAATCCGGTAATGTTATCAAATTCATCTTCACCTAAGTTCATTACAGGATAAACGGTTGCGCTGCCTTTTGAAATTACCGCAAGAGATACAAGAGAATACAAAATTCCGCCAAACTGTTTGGTTGTTGTTTCGCCCCCCCTGTGAATATAATCCATACATGGTTCACCAATAACTGCCAGCTTCACTTAATTAAATATCTCCTTTACCTGTACTTCAAGCGCCGGTGAGAAATCAATATCCGCTGCTCCGCAATTTTCAATTACCTGTTCAGGCTTAGATGCGCTTGTAATAGTACTGGTAATATTATCTTTTCTTAAACACCATGCCAGCGCAAGCTGTGAAGGGGTTGCGTCAATACTGTGAGCAAGCTCTACAAACTTATCAACCTTCGCCAGAAGCTCTTTATCACTTACACTTTCTTTTATAAAATGGTTGACCTTATCATTTGCGGCGCGTGAATCTTCAGGCACTTTACCTCCGGAATACTTTCCGCTTAATAAGCCCTGAGCAAGCGGTGACCAAACCACTTCACCCATGCCATATTTTTCACATGCTTTCATTACGCCGTTTGTTTCAATCTGCCGGCGGATGATATTATACTGCGGCTGATTACTTACAGGTCTATGCAGGTTATGTTTTTCACAGATAGCAGCAGCTTCATTAATATTTTCGGCTGACCACTCACTTACGCCCCAGTATAAAAGCTTACCCTGCAGAATAAGATCGTTGAACGAACGGCAGATCTCTTCCATTGGAGTATAGAGGTCATGGCGGTGGCATTGGTATATATCAATATAGTCAGTTTTAAGTCTAACCAAAGATTTATGTACCGACTCAAAAACATGTTTGCGTGATAAACCCTGGTCATTTGGATTTGATGTCATTGGCCAGAAACATTTTGATGCTATCACAACATCTTCACGCCTAACTTTGAGTTCATCAAAAAATATTCTGCCAAGCGAAAGCTCTGCTTCACCCTTATTATAGATATCAGCTGTATCAAAAAATATTATGCCGCTCTCGATAGCTGTTTTTATGCAATTTAAGGCAGTTTTGTCCTCTATGGACATTCCATAAGTAAGCCAGCTTCCTATTCCAACGGCTGAGAGTTTTATTCCATGTTTGCCAAGCTGTCTATATTTCATATTTTTATAGGTATAAGTTACAAATATACAAATTCACAAATGCTTATTGTAGTCAAGTTTATGGTTATGATAACAAAATGTAAAATCGTTTAATTAGGTAAAGGTCTTTTAATTGCTATATGTATGTTTTTTGGTTAGTTTTGTTAACCTGCATATGGTTAATATATTGCTAATTTAAGTTAGAAAATGGACTTTTTGGTTTACGTATTGTTTGTACTTCTTAAGGTAATGATACCAATTTTTCCTTTAAAGTTTGTTCAGTTTGCGGCAAAGGTAAAAGGAAAGATGTTCTATTATATTCTGCCTATTAGAAAGAAAACTGCAATAAGTAATTTAATGATTGCATTTCCCGAAAAAAATGAAAATGAAATTAAAGAAATTGTTAAGGGCTGCTATGTTAATGTGATAACTGTAATTGCAGAGTTCTTTTATATGAAGAAATTATCAATTGAAAGACTTGGTGGTTTTTTGAAAGTTGAAAATATTGAATTGATAGATGAAAAATTGAAACAGGGAAAAGGGTTAATTTTCATAAGCGGGCATTTTGGGAATTGGGAGCTCACTGCTTATGGTATTCCTAAACTTTTAGACAAAAGTTTAAATGTAGTTGTGAAAGAACAGACGAATAAGAAGGTAAGTGCAGAAATAGACAGGATTAGAACATCAGGCGGCAACAGAATGATAGACATGAGGAATTCCATACGTGAAATTTTAACCGCCTTAAAAAATAATGAGATGGTCGCAATGCTTGGTGACCAGGCTGCGCCAAGGGAAAATGTAAAGGTTGATTTTTTTGTAAAAAATGTTCCAGCATTTGAAGGAACTGCAAAGATTGCCATAAAAACAGGAGCAGCAGTATTGTTTGGTGTATCAACTAGAAATGATGACGTGACATACTCGCTCAGGTTTCATGAAATTGATACATCAAAGTATAAGGATACTTCGGATGAAAACGTGAGGGCATTAACACAGGAGCATGTGGATTTACTTGTTGAGTATATTAAATTAAGACCGGACCACTGGCTATGGTTTCACAGGAGATTTAAGAATGTGGGGTGAGGGGACCCTCAGTTATCAAATCACGAAGGAGCATAATTAAAAATCCCCGTTCGAGATATTTAGTTTGGCATTAATTTATGACAAATTATCAATTGTAGAACATTTGAGCTAATACTCCCCCTTTACAAGGGGGATTAAAATGAAGAATAAGAAAATATTAATAATACAGACGGCATTTTTGGGTGATGTGATACTTGCATTGCCGATGGCGCAGACAATAAAAGCGCATTTACCTGACGCGCTTGTTGATTTTCTTTGTATTCCCGCAACATCGGGAGTACTTGCAAATCACCCCGCAATTAATAAGGTAATACCCTATGATAAAAAGGGTGGCGATAAGCTTGATAAGTTTATTGAGGTGCTTTCGGAATTAAGGGAAGAAGAATACGATATAGTTATTTCTCCTCATAGATATTTAAGAAGCGCCTTGTTGACGTATTACAGCGAATCAAAAGTAAGGATTGGTTTTGAAGAGAATTCACTCGCTTTTTTGCTCACCAATAAAGTAAAGTATATAAAAGATAAGCATGAAATATACCGTAACCTAGAGCTTGTTAAACAAATTCCCGGGTTAAATTATGATGAGAAGAAAGTATCGCTAAAGCCAGAGTTGTATCCATTACCGGAACAAAAGGAACATGTAAGACATTTATTTCACAGGTCAAATTTGATCAGTTTTGCACCGTGCTCAAGGTGGTTCACAAAACAATTACCGATTGAAAAATCCGCTGAAATTGCCAAAAAACTGCTGATAAATGGCTATAATGTAGCATTAATTGGAGGTGAGTCAGATACGGATTATTGCAAGGAGGTTGAAAATACACTTAAGGATGATGCGTTGGTAAACCTATGCGGGAAGACGAGTCCGCTGGAATCATACGAAGTTATGACACAATCAAAAGCATTAATTACGGTTGATTCCGCAGCGCAGCATTTAGGTTCAGCAAGCGGGATCCCGATCATATTGATATACGGCTCGACTGATATATCATTCGGGTTTTACCCGCTTACATCGAAATATAAAATTTCTGAAATTGATTTACTTGAGTGCAGGCCATGTACTGATCACGGCAGGGATAAATGTCCATTAGGGCATTTTAAATGTATGGCTGATCTGAGCGCTGAGAAGATAGTGAACATGATGGAAGAAATTATATAGATGCGAAATGTCATAGTCTAAAGCTAAAATGTCATAAGAAGCACTGACCACGTCATAGCCGGGCAAGCACAGTCAGTGCACTCCAAAGAAAAGAATAATTTATGGTGGTGTCAGGTATTAACCTGACACGTCAGCTTTGCTGACAGTTTTTGAAAAAAACAATTACTTTATAGGTTTAAGAGTAATTTAGAATTTTTTGCAAGCTTTGTCTGCACGTCAGGTGAATACCTGACGTCACTTCTGATTACTTCAGTTCGGGTTTAAGGAATTTTGCTGTAATGGAATTTTTCATGTTATTCTTCACAAGATCTTCAGGTGTGCCTTCTGCGATTATCTTTCCGCCTGCATCGCCGCCTTCGGGACCAAGATCGATTATCCAATCCGCAGTTTTTATTACATCAAGGTTATGCTCAATTACTATAACAGAATTGCCTTTATCAACCAACTGGTTCAGCACTTTTAGTAACATACTAATATCTTCAAAATGCAGTCCTGTTGTGGGTTCATCAAGAATATATATCGTTTTACCTGTTTGAATCTTTGATAGCTCGGTAGAAAGCTTTACACGCTGCGCCTCACCACCTGAGAGCGTTACGGCTGATTGTCCAAGCCTTATGTATCCCAAACCAACATCAAATAATGTTTGCAGCTTTCGTTTTAGAGATGGTATTGCTTCAAAGAACGAAACCGCTTCTTCAACTGTCATTTCAAGCACATCAGAAATATTTTTCCCTTTGTATCTGACCTCAAGTGTTTCCCTGTTATAACGCTTGCCGCGGCAAACATCACATGTTACATATACATCCGGGAGGAAATTCATTTCAATTTTCTTCTGCCCTCCGCCCTCGCAGGCTTCACACCTGCCGCCTTTTACGTTAAAGCTGAACCTGCCTACTTTATATCCGCGAATTTTTGCTTCAGGCAGAGTTGAAAACAAATCACGTATGAATGTAAATAAACCCGTATATGTTGCGGGATTGCTTCTTGGAGTTCTGCCTATTGGCGACTGGTCAACTTCTATGACTTTGTTTACATTCTTTAATCCTTCAATTGTATCATACGGTAGAGGAGGCTCAGGGGATTTAAAAAATTTTCTGGATAGCACGCGGTACAATGTTTCATTGATAAGCGATGATTTACCTGAACCGCTGACACCTGTTATACAAATAAATTTCCCTAACGGAACTTCAAGATTTACTTTCTTTAAGTTATTCCCCGATGCGCCTTTTAGAACCAGTTTTTGCCCGTTACCAAATCTTCGTTTCTTAGGGACCTCAATGTTTTTTTTCCCGGAAATATATAATGAGGTGAGTGAGCTGCCATTCAATGAGCCGGGTTTGCCAAAAGCTACAATGTGACCGCCATGCTCACCAGCGCCCGGACCCAGATCAACAACGAAATCAGCTTCTTCCATCATCTGTTTATCATGCTCAACAACTATGACCGTGTTGCCAATATCACGCAGGTTTTTAAGTGATTTTATCAGCAGTTCATTATCGCGCTGATGCAAGCCTATACTGGGTTCATCAAGTATATATAGTACGCCGCGCAACTGTGAGCCAATCTGTGTTGCAAGCTTAATTCTTTGCGCTTCACCGCCTGAGAGTGTCCTTGCGTTTCTATCAAGCGAAAGATAATGCAAACCTACATTAAGCATAAACTCAAGTCGCATTTTAATTTCTTTTAGTATCTGCTTTGCTATTATTTCCTGTCTCTCGTTAAGGATTAGTGTATCGAAATAATCACGCGCTTTTTTGATTGATAACAGAGATACTTCATAAATATTTTTTTTGCCTTCGGTGGAATCAACCAACACAGCTAAACTGGATTGCTTCAGTTTGCCTCCTTTGCATGTATCACATGTATTGGATGTCATAAAGCCTTCAGCCCAGTTTGAAATATACTCAGATGTCTGGTTGCGGTAGTAATCCAGAATAATTTTCTTCACACCCTGGAACTTGTGCGAGTACTCCCGCTGTATGCCGCGTGAATCAACATATTTATATTCACGTTTCTGGTCATCACCATTTATAATGATATTAAGTTGTTCTTTGGATAATTTCTTAAGTGGTGTATCAAAATCATAGCCCCATGATTCAATAAGCTGCTTTAATACCGTGAAGGTCCAGTTAGTGCGGGGTTTGCCGAGTGGTGCAATTGCACCTTCAGCAATTGTAAGGTCGTAATCTGTGATAAGCAGCCTGTCATCAAGTTCTTTTCGCGCGCCAAGTCCAAGGCAATCAGGGCACCAGCCGTAAGGTGAGTTAAATGAAAATGAATTTGGCGCAGGTTCATCAAAACCTATGCCGCATGTGGGACATGCAAGTTTTTCGCTGAATAATTTATCCTTCGAGCCATCGCTATCTGACTCGGTTACAATAACAATCCCGCCTCCAAAACGCAGGGCGGTTTCAATTGAATCTGTCAGTCTTAGCGAGGTAGCTTTTGTTACCATTATTCTATCAACAACAATTTCAATATCATGAATTTTATACCGGTCAAGCTTCATTTTGGGGGCGATATCCTTTATCAGTTTATCAACCCTAACTTTTGTGAATCCGTCTTTTTCTATCTGCTCAAACAGTTCCCGGTAATGACCTTTGCGCCCTTTTACAACTGGAGCTAATATGTTTATTCTTTTTGTATCGTGATTTTCTCTGATGTGGTTTATTATCTGCTGCACACTTTGCCTTTGTACGGGGCTTCCGCAGTTTGTGCAGTGCTGGGTTCCGCATTTTGAAAATAGCAGGCGCAGGAAATCATAAATTTCTGTCACCGTGCCAACTGTTGAGCGCGGGTTATGTGATATTGTTTTCTGCTCGATTGAAATAGATGGCGAGAGTCCTTCAATTTTATCAACATCGGGGCGTTCAATCCCCCCAATGAACTGTCTAGCATAGGAGGAGAGTGTTTCTACAAAACGCCTCTGACCCTCGGCATAAATGGTATCGAATGCGAGGGATGATTTGCCCGAGCCGGATATTCCCGTAATTACTACAAACTTATCGCGGGGGATATCGATATCAATATTTTTAAGGTTGTGTACCCGCGCGCCTTGTATGGATATTTTATCTAAAAATGACAAATTTTACGTGTTTTTGTGAAAATTATTGACTATTATTACTTTGTTATGTCTTTGGTATAAATGCTGCTTAATTAATTTTTAAATCCCCATTACAGATATACAATGGATATTTAAAAATGTTAAATTTTCAATTTTGGATTTTCAAGCTAAATCTCCCCCTTTACAAGGGGGATTAAGAAACAAAATTCGACTAAGAGGGTAAGTTAACGGAAAATGTTTGAAGAAAAAATGAATGAATTTGGTTGGAAGGGTAAGAGCATTATAAATAGTGAAATAGAGAAGGTTATAATTTTACTTGCTTAAGTATTAATTTACGTATATTTTTGGAGTATGAATTTTATATTAAACTGGCATCCGGCGTTATCAATACTTTTTCTTTGCGGGGTAACTGTATTTATTTCTTATGTGGGATTAAAGCTTGTGAGGAAATGGTTTACTGAAGATGTTTTGAAGCAAAACCATGAAGTCGGCGGGATGATATTCAACGCGTTCGGGATAATTTATGCTGTGCTGATAGCATTTGTAGTGTTTGCTACGTGGACTGAATATGATGAATCAAAAAAGAATGTTGATCAGGAAGCAATTGAGCTTTCAGATATTTATCATAACTCAAAAGCGCTGCCTGAACAATATAAATCACAGGTTGCTCCATTACTAAAAGCATATATTGATGATGTGATTAATGATGAATGGAAAATGCTTGATGATGGTGAGCCAAGCGGCAAAGCCAGGGATAGCTTCAATAAAATATGGACATTTTTTACAACTATTGAGAGATCACAAATTAAAAACGAAATTGCTTACCAGGAAACCTTAAAACATTTAAACGATGTAAATGAAAAACGAAGAATGAGGATATTTGACAGTAAGAATAATATCCCCGGTATTATTTGGGTTGTTCTGCTGTTTGGCGCTGTAGTAATTGTGATATACACATATTTTTTCTTTGCGAAAAATATTCGTCATCAATTTGTGATGACTTCTGCACTAACAATATTAAATACTTTGATATTGTATATGATAGTATTGCTTGATAATCCTTTCAGGGGTTATATGAAGATTGATTTTTCTCCGTTTGAATATACAATGCTTGTGATAACAAGCGGAATGTAAGGGGATTCGTTTTATCCCCCTTTGTAAAGGGGGAAGACACACTTTAGTGTGTCAGGGGGTTGTTGAAGTGCGATTTTCAAATTCAATTATCCATTTATTTAAGACATCAATTACTCTTTCCATATTTGTTTTCACTTCATCATCAGTAAACCTTATTACATTCAATCCAATTGATTCCAAATAATCCTGTCTTACTTTATCTTTTTCCTCTTTACCAATATGAGATATCCCGTCTATTTCAATTACTAATTTTAATTTACTGCAATAGAAATCCGCTACATATTCTCCAATTGGCTTCTGTCTCGCAAACTGGTAACCCTTTATTTTTCTTCCTTTGTTCTGCTGCCATAATAATACTTCAGCTTAGGTACCGTTGTTTCGCAGGTTTCTTGAAAATTGTTTCAGATCATTGTTGTAATGGATTTTCATGATTTAACTTTTCTGTCACACTTATTTTTCAATTATTAATATAGAAGCAACAACCCCCTTAGTCCCCCTTTATTAAGGGGGAAGATATAATCTACCACGGAGTTTTTAATCCCAAACCGGAGAGCTTGTCTTCAAACTCTAAGCGTTCGCGGTTCTTTTTGGGTTCGCCGGTAGTCTTATCAAGCCAGTTGAATGATTTACCAAGCTCAATTGCCTGCTCTTTATCACCTTTGGTGAGCGCAGTTAGTACTTCCATTTCAAGCCTGGTAAGGCTGTTTGAATTTACACGGTAATCCATGAATGCTTCCCATACAGCGGGGCACCACTTTGCAACAATTTCGTGACCCATAATTTCAGCATAACGCCTAATTTCATACTGCGCATGTGAATCCATACGTAAATACAGGAAGTGAAGCAGGTTATGAAGGTCAACTTTCCAGTATGCTTCTGTATAGGTCGAGAGCGGCAGATCTTTCCTTGCCTGCTCTCGCGCAATACCCATCTTAAGCCGTTCATCATATATTTCACGCGCAAGTGATTGGAGGTAGCGTTCTTTTTCTGTGAGCGTTTTGCCTTCGGAATCACCTGCAAATCCGCCTGAACCCTGGCGGTTGCCGGAAGCCTGCAGGCGCCACTCAGTTTCACTTGTGGTTTGTGTGGAGTCAATTGCAACGCTATAGCGTGTTGAATATTCATTTACGTTTGCCGTACGGTGGCGTATCCATTGCCGCCAGCAATCCATCGGTACACGCACATGGAATTTTATCTCGCACATTTCAAACGGTGTTGTGTGATGATGGCGCATTAAGTAGCGTATCAAACCGCGATCTTCGTGGACCTTTTTTGTGCCTTTGCCGTATGAAACTCGGGCTGCCTGAACAATAGATTCATCAGAGCCCATATAATCTATTACCCTGATGAAGCCATCATCGAGCACTTTGAATGGCTGCCCCAGGACGTCATCAAGCGCTGTGACATTTGGGCGCACAAGTGACTCCATCACCGGGTTGGTTTCAGGCGCTTCAATATATTCTTTATTGGTATTTTCTTTATTTTCTGATGTCATATTAAAATTTTGAGTCGGAATTTTTAAATTATTAAATGCAAAATAGTCAATTGGCAAAGAAGATTAAAGTCTTAAAAGTTAAAAATAGAGGGTTAAAGTTTTTACATTCCCAAACTGGAGTTTGGGAATGAGAAATATGTTATTTAATATTGTTCTTCCTGAATTTCTGCCACACCGCTTCAGCCACAAATGAAGCAATTAGCAATGCTATCATAGTATAGACAGCCTCGGGGGCTTTGCGGTAGGTGTAGACTTCAAGTATAAAGAACATAATAACGCAAAGTATTAATGAAATAATCACTATCCATGCTTTTGCTCCTGTCTGTTTCAGGATTCTCAAATGTCCGGCATTAACTGCTGCATAGACAAGTAAAAATGCTCCTGAACCCATCATTGCAATTCCTGCAAGATCAAAAAATAATATAAAGCAAATTACCATAAGCGAAGTTATCAATAGTCCCCCTGTTGCGCCTTTAATTTCATCACGCGCAAATACTGCGGGAAGTCCGCCTTCTTTTGCGACCATATAGCTTACATTAGAGCCGCCAAAAAGTGTTGCGTTAATAGCCGATGCAGTTGAAAAAAGCGCGGCTACAGCTATGAGTTTAAAACCAAACATACCAAGGAAAGGTTTTGCTGCTTCAGCCAGAGCAAAATCACGGGCTGCTGCTATTTGACCTGTGGTAAGATTACCGGTAACAGTTATTGATACGGCAAGATAAATTAATATTACTATAAATACCGCAAAGTATAATGCCTTCGGCAGGTTTTTGGCAGGGTTATCCATATTTCCGGCAGCATTGGTAATTAAACCGAATCCTTCATATCCAATGAACAGCACACCTGCGCCGAAGAATACATATTCAGTTGAGTTCCAGTGAACGGGTGATAGATTTTCAGGATGGATGAAAAATAATCCCGCGCCTGCAAAGAGAACAAGTATGGTTACTTTAACAGTTACAATGAATGTTTCAGCTTTGCCAACATCACCTGCGCCAAGCATGTTAAGCATTGTGAAAAGTATAACAGCTCCGCATGCAACTGCTTTTGTAACAAGAGGTGAGGAGGTGCCTGCAAAGAAAGTCATCGCGTATGATGCAAAGCCTTGCGCATACAATGCGATAGCTATAACATATCCAATCCACATGAAGAGGTTAAGTCCGCCTGAAGTAATTCCGCTGCCCCAGCCTTTTACTAAAAACTCAACAGCTCCGCCTGCAGTTGGGAATTTTGCACCCAGCTTTGCATAGGAATATGTTGAAAACAAAGCGACTACCCCGCCAATTAAGAATGAAAGCCACATTGCCCCGCCTGATGCTTCAGCGACAACCCCTAATATAGAGAAAACACCTGCGCCTATCATTCCCCCGATACCTATAGAAATTGCCGCTATGAGTGATATTCGATTCTTCATATAACGAATTTAATGTAATATTTACAATAATTTAAAGGTATAAAAAGCGGGAGATAATTCCCGCTTTAAAATTACATAAGCTTAGCAAAGTTTAATTTTTATTTGATCAAAACCATCTTTCGTACCTCAGTGAAATCACCTGCAGTCATCCTGTAAAAATACACTCCGCTTGAAAGATGCGAGGCATTGAAATCGTAGTTATATGTTCCGGCACCCATAGTTTGATTTATCAATTCAGCAACTTCTCTGCCTGTGATATCAAAAATTTTCAGTGATACCACAGATGTTTTTGGAACTGAGAATCTGATGTTGGTTACAGGATTGAACGGATTTGGATAATTTTGTGAAAGCAAATATTGTTTGGGAATTTCATGGGTTGTTTGAGTAATCCCTATTGGTGTGCCGCCGTTTGTTGTTTTAAGAATAGTTCCTGCCTCACCGACAGCAAATCCAGTTGTAGAGTTAATAAATAATATTGAGCTTAATATATTATTCGTACCGGAGTTTTGCCTTACCCAGTTTAATCCACCATTTGTGGTTTTAAGAACAGAAGCATCGTTGCCAAGGTTTGTGCCGCAGGCGTAACCCGTATTGACATCGGCAAAACTGATGCTGTATAGAGCATTCAGCGTAATCTGGGGAAGCTGAACCCAGTTTAATCCGCTGTTTGTTGTTCTGTACATAACGCCGTTTGAGCCTACGGAAACTCCGGTGTTTGCATTAATGAAGTCCACACCGAACTGTGTATCGAAAAATGCGCCTGAATTAACCTGAACCCAGTTAAGGCCGGCATTTGTGGTGCGGAATATCCTTCCTGCCTCGCCAACAGCAATACCTTTAGTTGAGTCAAGAAAGTACAGCTTATTTAAAGTCCATGTAACCCCGAAGATACTACTCCAATTCTGACCTGAGTTGGTAGTTCTTAAAATTACACCGAAGTTACCAACTGTAATACCTGTAGTTTGATTAAAGAAATGTAAATCATTTAAATTATTTGAGTTTGCAGTATGCTGAGTTACCCAGTTAATGCCGCCGTTGCTAGTCTTCAGAACAATGCGCTGCAGCGGGCTTGATTTACCACCCACGAGCCAGCCTGTCTGGCTGTTAACAAAAAAACCTGATTTAAGGTCGAGGGTTGTTCCGGTATTATATGTAGCCCATGTGTTACCTGCATTTGTAGTTTTAGAAAACAACCCGGAATTTCCTACAGCGAATAATGAGTCGCCATCAGAAGAATTAAAATGGTCATCATCATAATCATAAGTTGGAAACATAAGACTAAAACTCAATCTTATGGCAGTTTCGTCTGTCCATGTAACACCAGCATCAGTTGATGTAAGCTTTATTCCTTTCTCACCCCAGACAAAGATAAAATCAGGGGTAACGGGGGTATTGCTGGTTAAGTAAAGATCAAACTGGGAAGGATGAGAATAAATTTCTGCCCAGTTGCTGCCTCCGTCTGTTGTTCTGAAAATCTTCCCGTTAGCACCTGTAGCAAGGGCGGTATTTGCATCAAGCATTCTTACATCATATAGGTCCTGGTTGGACCCTATTACCTGTAGATACCAGTTTACTCCTCCGTTTGTGGTTTTAAGCACTTTTCCATATGCTCCTACAATCATACCTGTATTGGCATTTGCGAATGAGAACCCGAAAAGATCTGCTCCTCCCGAAGGGTTAGTGACTTCTCCCCAAAAGTAACCTCCGTTGAAAGAATAAAAAATCTTCCCGTTTGTTCCAATTGCAAATACACCAATACCTACGGGCATATAAATAATCCGTTTAAAGTCAGTGTAGCCCGGACTGTTTAGGGTTTCGCTGAATGTTTCCCCTGAATTTGAAGAGGTAATAATTTTACCGTTATCTCCGCCGATTACAACATTATTGTTTTTTTTATCAATGCAGTTCAGGTTTGTATATCCCGGCGCATAGCTCACCCATATACCGCCCCCGTTTGTGGTAAGCCTTGCCCCGTCTTCACCTACTACAACAACCTTAAGTGAATTTTCAATTACTATAATTTCATTTAATTCTTTCTCACCCACCGGCGTCATGGGAGTATATGTATTTCCGTTATCTGTTGACTTGAGCAGTGTACCATGCTCACCGCAAAGATAATCAGTTCCGTCCGGAGCAATTGAATGGCTGTAAATTCCGTTTCCCTGCGGTATTGGATTATACCACGTCCACCCTGAGCCTGAAGTTGATACCTGCGCAAAACTGATTGAAACTAAAGAAATAGCTAATAAAGTGATGTATAATATATTTTTCATTTTTAAATACTCCTGGATAAATTATTTTATTTATATCCCCCGATTGACCGGGATTTCAGATTAAGTAACAAGGTTACTTAATCAACAACATTTTTTTGGTTTCAGTAAAGTCTCCTGCTGTAAGCTTATAGAAATATACACCGCTTGAAAGATGCGATGCATCGAAATCATATTTGTAAATACCTGCATTCATCGTTTGATTTATAAGCTGTTCAACTTCCCTTCCGATTATATCGTAAACCTTAAGCGTTATCAATCCTGATTTTGGAATTGAGAATTTAATGTTTGTTACGGGGTTAAACGGGTTAGGATAATTCTGTGAGAGGCTGTATTTACCCGGAATTTGATTTGAAACAGGCGATATACCTATGGTATTTTCATCAACTTCAAAACGAATGCTCCACCTGTTGAGCATTCCGCTTTGACCGCCTGTATTTTTAATTCTGAGTATCCACTCGCCCTCTGCCTGATGCCCGCTGAATAACGAGAGCGGATGGTACGGCCTGAAAGATCCTGTAAAAGGCGCGCTTCCGCCGGTAATGGGTGAATCTGCTGAATCACTGAGCTCAGTCGATATAAAATTATCACCTGAGCCGCCCTGGTGATAAATGAGAGTATCAATAACGCCGTTGTGCTGAAGGTAAATCTCAAGGTCGCCATCCTGCGGAAAGATAATTGAATCAAGTGTGACGGTTACTTTTATAATGCCGGTTGCATCACCGTAATTTCCCCATGTGTGAAAAGCCCTCATGGTATCTATTACATCCATAAAAGGTGCAATAGCTTTCCTGTTAGTGCTTGTAGAAGTACCTGCAAAAGAATTAAACTTAACAGTCAGCATATCGGAAGAGTGCCCGGTAGTATCGCTTGAGCCGGTAACAACAATACCCTGGTAAGATATATCCATAGCGCTTGTAAAATCACTGAAGGTGCTGTTATACTGCTGAAGATTTGCAAATCCTTCGTGATCAATTGAAACCAGCATAAAATTGTTACCCTGTCCAAATGCAGAATCGAATCCGGTCGCTGAAATATAAGCATGTCCCGAATTGCTGACTTTCATATCAGTCGGGATATTCTGTGAAGTAAAATTGCCCGTTCTGGAAGCGTAGGTGGTTTTCCATAAAAGCTGGCTCGATGAATCAATACCGAGCACAAGCCCCATAAACTGGCTCATATTCGATTCATTACTGTATGCTGATACATAAATGAGATCGCCAATAGATTCAACATCACACCCAATTGCAGTTCCGCCTGTAACAGGGCAGTCATACCTTGAAACCCATCTCTGGTCGCCATTTTTTTTATAGCAAATTGTGGTAATTCCAACACCGGTACCTGTATTCTGGCACTTTCCTGTTATGTAAAGATCTTCTGTATAGATATTATGTCCAATCGATTCAGCTACATCTTCCTCGTTTGCTGTGCCGCCGTGTGTTCTTACCCAACCCAGGCTCCCTGATGCATTTATCATCAGGGTAATGTAATCTGTATAATTATTGCCGGTGTACCCTGTAACAAAAACTTCGCCTGTGGCTTTATTTACATACATATCCTTCGGCATTTGGATTTGGGGACTTTCATATTGTTTTCTCCACACCTCATTACCAAGCCCGGTATATTTTATCACTATGATATCAAAATCTCCTGCAGGCGCTGTAGTAATTCCCATAACGTAAACGTTCCTGTTATTGTCGGTCATTATTTTCAAGCCCTGATCTGTAGCGTATCCTGTCCCAGTAAATTCTTTCATCCATCTTGTGCCGCCGGATTCAGTGATGCTCATTGTAAACATATCAATGCTGCTTGGGTTGCCGTTATTTACCGAACCGGTTATGTACAAGTAACCCCAGGAATCAGCTGTGATGGAATTAGCATTATCGGAGCCGCTATCCGGTGCATTGAATCTATAAGCCCATTCCTGCGCTCCTGTTTTAAGGTCATACTTGATTATTGCCAGATCTGTATTTGTGCCCTGCCCCCAAGATGAGCCGGCAGCATATACTTTGTTGTTCAGGATCTTAACAGCTGCTGCGTAATCAAGGTTATGCGCCTGTCCGTCATACCTTTTAACCCAGCTTATCTGTGCAAACAAGGAGTTTGCCGCGAACATTAAAGTGATTAATGATAAAATTAATGATTTCATTATTTGATTCTCCTTTTTAAAATTTCAGGACAGCCTTCTGAGGTCATCGGGGCAATTCCGATGCAGCTAAAAATTTCTGCTGCGGTGACCTTTAATGCTGTCCTGTATAAAATTTTCAATTACGGAATTGCCCTTTCCTTAAATCTGCTCAAACATACATTTTAATTAGAGGGTTTTGCAAAGAAAAAATTGTATATTTGCACCTTAGAATAGCTACATTATTGTTGATTTAGGTATATCTTTAACATAAATAGCCGTAAATTGCATCTTATGATAAGCCATAATTTAATAGTAATTTTAAGTGGATTTAGTAAGAGTGAATTTTTAAAGTTCGATGATTTTGTTAATTCATCGTATTTCAATAAAGAGCAGCAGGTTAAACTGCTTTGGAGCAATCTTAAAGGATTCTCTCCTGATTATAGTAACATAAAAAAAGAGGATATTTTCAGAAAGATGTATCCGGGAGAAAATTGTGTTGAAAGCAGGATAAGAAATCTTTGCTCAGACTTAAAGATGCTTGCCGAGAAATTCCTGATGGTTGAGGCTTTAATGAATGACAAAAGCGGAAGTGAAATTTATTTGCTTGAATCATTTATTGCAAATAGGCATTACGATCTGTTTAACAGTAGATATGAAAAAGCTTATTTACGGAATACAGATATTACCCTGCAGGATGAATGGAGAATAGAAAACAGCCTAAAACTAAACAACCTGAAGTATGCATATCTTAATGCGGGAAACGGAGAAGCTGAGGAAAATGAAGAGGTTTTTAAAAAGATAAACCAGGAATCGGTTAAGTTTTTTCTTTCAGTATACTTTAAGAACTGCCACAGGATACTGAATAAACGAAGAGCTTTTTTTAAATACGGCTACATGCCTAAGTATTTTAAGGAAGCATGCGAAATTTTAGAAAGTAATATTGAAGAGCTAAAAGACGAAACATACCTGCTGCTTCAGTATTATGCAGTAATGCTTTATATGTACTATGACGTGAAAAATTTCCATGTTTTATATGACTTTATCTTTGAGATTAATTTTGACAAGCTGGGAAAGGGAGATGTTACAGATATAATTATAGCTTTAGTAAATTACTGCCGAACCGAATCATTAAGCGGGGATAAACAATACGAGTATAAAGCATTAGAGTTATATAAATTAATGAGCAATAATAATATTTGGGACAGTGAAAACCTCCTCAGACCCTCGGTTTACAGGGCAACTGTAAGCGTTGCATGCAATTGCTGTGATTTTGAGTGGGCTGAATACTTTATCAATAAGTTCAAAAATTTTCAGCCGAAAGAACATATTGAAAGTAACAGCAACCTTTGTTACGGCAGACTTTACTTTGAAAAAAAGGAGTTTAGTAAAGCCCTGGATGCGCTTGCAAAGGCAGAGGCACTGGATTCAACCTACAAATATGAGGCAGATACACTTACAATAAGAATATTTTATGAAACATCTGAAACAGAAGCGTATATATCTAAAGTAAATTCATTTAAGAAATGGGTAACCAATAACAAAACTGTAATTTCGGAAAGATACAGAAATATATTTAAGAAAATGTCGGGCTATTTTTCTCTGCTTATCAAGCTGAAGCTTGAGCCTGATGAATTTGCCGCGCAAAAAATGAAATCTGAAATTGAAGAAAACAAAACACTAGTTAACCGCGGGTGGTTTCTTGAGAAAATAAATGAGCTTTTAATGTAAAAGCGCTGGATATCAAATGACCATGCAAAAGATATTTCTTTATTCTTATTTAAACAACCAGTAATTGTTGGTTGTATCAGCATCGGGTATATACTGGTTCCCAAGCTCAATAGATAACGGTTTTTTATCAATTTCCATTTCTATCCATATCGTTTCATCATCCTCATTTTTCCATGCTGAAGCAGTGCGGTAAGCCCGTTTAACACTTCCATCTTTAAATTTAACCGTTACTGCAACGGGTATGGGAAGCTCACCTTCCTTTGATATGGCGATTTTCAGCAAGTCATCTTTAATAGATACGGTATCAATACCAATATCGGGGTAACCTTGCTCAAAGAACCATGGCCGGTAGAACCAGTTAAGGTCATCATCAGTGGCATCATCAAATGTAAAGAAGAAATCATATGGTGTGGGATGTTTACCGTTCCACCTTTTCATGTATTCCTGTAAAGCTTTCTTGAATGAAGCATCGCCCATAAAATCCTTCATGATATTATACGCATTTGCCGGGCGGAAGTAAGCATGATTGCCGTACATTTCGCCTTTTATCATGTAGCTTGGATACATCATAGGAAATTCATCAAACTGACCAGAGTAATCAAGATAGCGTTTTACATTCCTTGCGCGGAAATCTATAGTTTTATCAATTTCATACTGCACATATTCAGAGAGCATTTGTGTCAAGCCTTCATCCATCCATGCATATTTACGCTCGTTAATTCCCATATAAAAAGGGAAGTATGAATGCGCAACTTCCTGAACTACCGTGTGAACTGTCCAGATACGCTGTTCTCCAGAACCCATGTTAACCATCATTGGGGATTCCATTCCGCCCTTTCCGTCAAATACAGTGATCTTTGGGAACGGGAACGGTATCCCCGGGAGATCTTTTGACATCATTTCTACAGTCTTAGCCGCAATGTCAGACACTTCATAAAATGTTATTGATGTGGGATCATAAGCAGAACTAACAAATACTATTTTACCGCCTGAATCAGCTAAGCGGGCATCCCACAAATAGTTTGCGGAAGTTGCGAAAGTGAAATCAGGTACGCCCTTTGCAATAAAATGCCAGGTGTTGGAATCATTTGAGATGTTAAATAGCGGCGTGTCTGTAAGGTAATCATCTGCGGTAATAACATTTACAGTTTTAAAAGAAACGGAAGCTTCCTTATATCTTGAAAGAATTTGAGGGGAAAACAATTCGTCAGGATTTTTTAGCTCGCCTGTTGCCCAGATACAATAATTATTGGGTACTGAAATTTTTATATCATAGTTATTGAAATCATTATAAAACTCCGCATTGCCTGTGTATTCATTCAGGTCCCAACCATCGATATCATCATATACTGCAACCTGTGGATACCAGTATGCAATGAAGAAAACGGTAGAGTCATACTGACCCATCCTCACACCTTCTTCTTTTGGTACTTTAAACTCCCAGCTTATATTAATAGATACCTGTTTGCCCGGACTGATGTTCTGGTTCTTTATTATCAGGTTTGTTCCTGTATTTTCAAGGTTAGTATCGGTTTTAACATCAAAGTTTTTTTTACCTATTTGCAGAGATTGAAGTATTATTCCGTCATTATCTGAAGCATTTTTTAAGGGGTAATCTCTCATAGCATCGCGCTTGTTGATATTCTGGTACATTCTAAAAACAAGTCTATCAAGGGTATCGGGGCTTGAATTGAAATATATAATATTTGCTGAGCCTGAGATAATTCCTTTAAAGGGATCTAGCTTAACGGAAATTATATAGTCTGTGTGATTTTGCCAGTAATCTGCCCCGGGTTTTCCGTCAAGTGAACGGGTACCGTTTTCGTATGCTTCCTGGAATTCCAACGGAACAGAGATTGATTGCGCGTAGACTCCCGCAGAAATAAGGAATAGTAAAACAAGTATCAGATTTCTGTTTATCATCGCCATAAGATATTTAATATCATAATTATATAAAAGGTTCTTTTTAAGGTGTGGAAAATTGATTGTATCGCCTAGCAAGGGTGGTTTAACCTTTGTTGATGATTTGAGCAATAAAGTATGATGATTATAGTTGATTAGCCCCGCTCTTTAGAGCGGGGGTTAAGGAATGAAAAAATTGGGGCTTTAGCCCCCGATAAATAGTAATAATATTCCAACTTTCCCTGTTTTCAAAAGTTCTTGGGGAATTAATATGATTCCTGATCACATAGTGGTCATATATTGATAGGCTATACATTAAATGTTAATTGACCCCATAGGGTCACACAGGTTTAGTAAGATTAGATGCGTTCGACTCCGATGGAGTCGTTATATTTTGGGGATTATTTTCTATAAATGTTTGACTCCTACGGAGTCATTCTTTGTATAGTTCTATAGTTTTTTCTATCATGTGTCTGTAATTTATTTGGATCTTGACCGCGTAGTGGTCACACATTTATAGAATTAGCGCCAATGTTTATTTTGTGACCCATAGGGGTCACACATGCTTTTAAGAATTCTTAATAAAAGATTTGTTATTTAAATAAATGAAAAACCCCCGCTCTGTAAAAGCAACGGGGATTTTTCCTGAGGGGAAATGCTTATTTCTTTTTCCTGTTAACTCTTGTTATCAGCATCATTCCTAATGCAAATATGAGCGGCATTTCTATACCAAAGAGCCCGCATTTTTTACCGCCTTCATCTTTAATAGTAGCAGTCATATCAACATCTTTATTCAGGTCAGCCAGTGTTTTTTCCCAAACAACCGATTTACCGTCTTTACGTCCATCTGTCTTAATAACTTCGCCGGGGAATTCAAATGTATAGGTCAGCTTGTAATCGCTTGAACCCATTGTCTTTGCATTTGATGTATCCTGCAGCAGGGTGAACATAAAATCCTTGCCTTCTTTTCCTTCTTTGTATGATGCTTTTGTTTTTTCAAATCCTTTTGCTGAGGTGAGGTTGTTGAAATCTTTGAACTTTATATCCATGTAAACATGTTTAGTCGAGTCATCAAGCTTGTCTTCCATTTTAAAGCTAGTAACTTCGCTGTTTGAAGATGTGTAATTCTTCTTTGCGGTTTCTTCTTTGAAGCTGAATGAGCCAAGTTCTGTAGATGATTTGAGGTTTGTCATCTTAGCCCAGTACTCAAGCTTAATTGTACCGGAGCCATCACTGTTAAGTGTTGTTTTCTGGTTAACATTAACGCATGCTGAAAAATAAAATGCCAGTCCAAAAGCCAGCGTGAATACAAAAAGCGATTTAATCAAATTGTTCTGTGTAATTTTCAATTTTCCCTCCGGAATTTTAATAGTTTATTGAACGATACGAAATTAGAGAATTATAAAGCAATTTACAAAGAAGAAAAAATATAACTGTGAGTTGGATATATCTGGATATTATTGTAAATAGTGAGTTTTAGTTGTAAAAACGAGATTTTTAGTGAGTCAGAAAACAATAAGGACACAAAATTAATTTATGTTTTAAATGAATTTTTCAGTATATCATTAATTAATGATAGATAATATCAATGAAACCACCTTCCTTTACTTCCTTCCTCCGCTTACGCGTAGTAATGCGAGGCATTCAGTAAGGCAAGAATCCGCCCCTCATCCGGTTTCAAGCGGGCTCTTCCCCAAACTCTGATCCCGTCTAGGCGTTAACTGGCAAAGCCAGTCCTTCGGCTGCGAAAGCACTGTGTGCTTTCTTGAAAGGAGGGGAGCTAATTAAGTAAAATATAACTTATCTCGAGAAAAACCCAAAGCCTACACCGAGCAAAACTTCAAAAACACCGGGTAAATTATCATTCATAAATGTTTTGCGGAACTTGATGTTAGGGTGTATAGCAATTGCATCGTTAAAGCCAGTTGAGGCGAAGAGTCCGATTGCCACTTGTCCGAAAAATCCTTTACGTGTCATATCAGTGTAATATCCCGCCCCGGGTGAAATCATAAATAATGAAGGACTGGAAAAATTGCCGTTCATTGGAATATCAAAATTATATGATAAGTGTATTGCGCTTGAGCGCTCATTTCTGATTATGTAGGTGTAATCAAATTCCGCTCTTCCATAAGGAAATTTACCTGCTGATAGCTCTTTTGAAAGTCCGAAGTAAGCTTTGCTATCTTCCAGAATTAGTGACGGGCTGATTACGAGTATTGAGCTTAATATTAAAGTGTTGCCGGCATCAGCAGATGATGACTTGTTATACATAAGTTTATCCTGATGAAGTTTAACCTGTGAAAATGCTGAGTTCGCTGTAATCAGGAAAAATAAAAGCAGGTAAAAAGTTTTACTCATACAGCAAATATAACTAATTACCTGCTTAACATTCTACCCGGCAGCTTTATTGCTTCGCCGGGCTATTGGGGGAATAAAGGAAATTGTTATTTTATTTAATAAGTACTCCCGCTAAAGACGGGATTGACCCAGAGGGTGCCCCTAATCAAGTAACTCCGTTACTTGATTATCAACATTTTTAAGGTTTTTGAAAACTTTTGGGTACTGCTTGAGGCTGTTATCCTGTAAAAATATACTCCGCTTGCAATATTTGAGCCGTTGAAATCAACCGTGTAATAACCCGCAGTTTTATTTTCATCCATCAGTTGTGCCACTTCTTTTCCTGTCAGATCGTAAACTTTTATGTTAACCTTCATATCTGACGGCAGCTCAAAATCAATTTTTGAATTCGGGTTTGAAGGATTGGGATAATTCTGGTTCATTTCAAAAGATTTCGGAGTACCAACAATAACATCACTTGTCAATTCATAATATTCAAAGCTGCTGTTATAATCAATTTGTTTTAAACGGTATTTGTATTTTCCTGTTGATAATTTTTTATCAAGGTATGTGTATGTATGCGGATTGTTAGATGTGCCATGCCCGCTGATAAATGAAATCTTTTGCCACTCGCCGGTTTGTTTATTATCAATTATCAATTTTTTTTCAATATCAAACCCGCTGTTGTTTATTTCTGACTCTGTGACCCAGCTTAAATTAATATCCCTTCCGCTTAAGGATGCCCAGAATGAGGAAATAGAAACCGGCAGGGCTAAAGAACCATCAGTCAGCGCAAAGTCAGAAAAGCTGTGCAGTGAATCAACCTTAATTGTTTTAGCTGTCCAGTTTAATTGTGACTTCCAGTTTGTCTGACCTGAAGAATATGCCGCAAATACTTCCCACACAGTTCCATCTTTCTTGGCAAGAAGTGTATTTGAGCTTGGCGTTGAAATGTTATAAGTTTCGTTATCACCAAAATTAAATGTTATGCAGTATTTACCGTTTAGTGTACCTGATGAAGGAGTTACAGTCCAGTATGAGTATGACGAGCGTCCGCTTCCAACAACATTAGAAGGTAATACACCGGAGTTGTACTTTACTGACATACCGGTTGGGTAAGTTCCGTTTGGTCTCCAGTCAATGCTGCAAATAACCCTGCCATAAAGTGTATATGTAGTGGTTGTCCCTGCTGCCGGCGGAGCTGATTCCGTTGCTGATGGACTTGATGGCGGAGTTGCAGCAAATTCATCCGAGCCGATATCAGTTACTCCGCCTGTTACTACAACCTGGCGTGTAGTGCCTTCATAATCAACACTCTGACCCGTTATAAATATACCCTTGCCTGCAACTATCCATGCTGCTGCATTGCCGGATTGGATAAGCAGGTTGCCGCTTGAAATTGAATTGAAAAGATTAGCTGCAGGTATCACAGATGAAGTTGTGCTCCATGTTTGCGGGTCACCTGCCGAAGAAGTGCGCCATTCATCAATTGTTCTGCCTAAGCTGCTTACCCATTCACCGATTCTTGAGCTGTTTGGCGCGATAAATACATTATAGTTAGAGGAAGTTGATGAAAAACCTGTCGCATTTGTATTCCCGATTGCATAATGAAAACCTGTGCCGCCGGTGCGCGCATTATAGAACAGGTTATTCTTCAAATTTAATGTTGCAGTACCATCTCTATAGTAACAATATGAATTAACAGAGCCGCTTGAGGTGCTTCCGCTAATGTAAATTGAATTGTAATAAATGTTTGATGTACCGTTTGTAGAATTATCATAAATACCCCTGATGATTACACTATTTGTACTTGCGTCGCTATTTTCTATAATATTCTTAGAATTACTGTTATCAGAAGTTTCTCCGTTTGTTAAAGTTACCTGGTTATTGTTTACATTCCATCCCGGTGTATTTGTAAATATGCCGTATATAGCGGTGGCTGTGCCTGTTGCGGCGTTGGTAAGATCATAAATTCTGTTTCTTGAAACTATGCTGCCGGCCGAGGCGGAGGCATTCATACCTATCCCTGTAACTATTATGTTAAGCAGTGATGTATTTGTGCTTCTTAGCGAATAAATTTGATTTGTTGAAATTGTCTGGCTTGAAGCCCCTGAAGTTGAAAGTATCCCGACAATATTATTTCCATTAGCGGCAGTGCCTGTGTTTGTTGAAGCCGTTGAAAGGTCGCGGATTGTATTGCCGGTTATTGAAGTTGTAACAGTGCCGGAATAAACAATTCCGGTTACTTGTCCGTTTATAGCTGTGCTTGCATTTGTAAAGTTGGCTATTGTGTTATTTGTTGTACTGTTTGTACTTGATGTGAATCCGCATGTGATACCGTTCAAGTAAGCGGGCATGGTTGAGGATGTAGTTTGTATGCTTCCGGCAGTTGAAGTGCTTCCAATGGTATTGCCCGAAATGCTGAAGGCTGAGGAGGGAATCCCCCCTGTGTTAATACCTGTGAATGTCATTAACCCTCCCGATGTACCTGCAATTGTGAATGAACCTATAACATTATTGGCAATTGAGCCTGAAAAAGACGAAGCGCTTGACATATCTATTCCTCTTACATGGGTTGTAATTGATACAGAATTGGCAAATGTAATGCTGATTGCGCCGTTTCCTGTTGTGCCCCCTATAATATTCGGAGTAACGTTTCCTATGTCAGCTCCACCATTAACATTAATTCCTGTGAACCATACGATACCCGCAGCGCTTGGGAATGTTGTGAGGCTGAAATTTTTTATAATGTTGTTTTGAATACTTGAAGCCAGCGAACCGGAAGTTGGATTCACCCTGATGCCGCTAATTGTGTTTCCTGCACCGGAAGTTGAAGTTGTAAAAGTCCAGGGTGTTCCCCCTGCATTCGGCTCTGAGCCTCCAATATAATTGCCGGTTATTGTATAACCGTATGAGCCTGAGCCGGAAGCAACATTAATTCCATTAGTGGTTGTTGATACCGTAGATGTTCGTGTTGCAGTCTGGTAGAAATGATTATTCGTTATAGTCCATTGTGTATTACTTCCTGACAGGTAAATTCCCGCTGAGTTGCCCCCATTAAGGAAATAATTATATATGTTATTATTTGTAATAATATTACCGCTGTTATCTGGACCGAAGGCTCCTGAGCCTGTTGCCGATATTCCATAATTTGGAGTTGCCGAAGCATCGGTTCTGTCCCTGATATCGCAAAAGCTTATTGTATTATTATCATTCCCGGTTGAAACAGGGGTTGCAAAGTATATATTACCCCCTGTACCCGAATTATTAGTCGAAGAGCCTTCAATTATACAGTATGTAATTAAGTTATTCTGGGCGTCATTAATTAACCTAATAGTTGATGCTGTTGTAGCAGTGCTTGTGTTCCTTAATGTCAGCCCTTTGGTTGTTCCTGTTCCGCCCGGCCTTCCGTCAAACGTTACATAATCAGCGCCATTGATATCAATTAGCATCGTAGATGATGAGCCTGAAATAACAGGTGCAACCGAACTGTTTGCCAATGCAGCGTTGAGCATGAATTTAACAGTATTTGTTGAGCTTCCTCCGGGAATTGAACCTATTGTAATCGGGAATGTTTCGGATGTATATGTTGCATCATCAAGAACAAATGTTATGGGCGCTGAAACTCCGCGGATATTAAGATTACTCACAGCTGATGTGAGTGTAGTGAAATCTTTTCCAACTCCTATATGAAGCGTTCCTGACATAGGTCCGACAATTTTCCTGCTTCCCGAAGGTGCAGTAACCGTTGGCGTATAGGGAGTTCCGTTTATTGTTATTGAAGTGCATTCCGCGTCAATAAAATTGCCTGCAGTCGAGCCCGAATTTACATCATAACTCAGCCAAAGGTAGTTTGGGCCGGGTGTCAGCGTCAGGCTGAACCCATTTATAGTAAAAGCTCCGTTTGGTGAAGATATTGTTGATCCCTGCTGGCTTGTTACAGCGTAGCTGCAGCTGCCTGATGTTGACCAAAGCCTGGCATTGGAAATATCAGTTATAGGATTTGTTGTGCCTGTTGTGTTAAAGCTTACGCTTGAAAGCGACTGCGCTGAGAGCTCGCCTGTCATTACTATCTGGATTCCCACTATTTCCGTATTGGCAGTGCCCTGTAATACGTCAGCAATATTTGTTTGTGCAAGTGTTGATGAAACATAAGTCATTGAAGCTGATGGCATCCACCTGTGCTGCAAATTATTCATAGGGAACCTTGTTGTTGCAATTTCAGTAGCGCAGTTACAGCTTGTAACCGATGTTGTAAGCCATGTCTGCCCGACAAGCATCCACCTGCCTGCATAATCTGCATTTGTTGTGCCTCTTAAGCCAACCTGCGGATTCTTGGTTGTTGTAACCGTAAAGCTGCCGTAGTTTACATCTATACGGTTTGATGTTTCATATAAAACTATTTGGAAATTATACATTTCTGTTATGTTTACAGTAGGTCCAAAATTTTTATATTGTACAGTAAAAGTGCGGTTTGGTGCGGTTCCCTGGGTTTGCACCCGAAGCTCTCCGCCTGCGCCTGGCTGCTCGCGGATGTTCATACCCACAGCAGAAATACAGCCCGCATATCCTTCAGTTGATGCAAGAGGGACATAATTATTATAAGTTGGTGCTGTAGCTCCGAATGTAATAAATCCGTTTGTTGAAATATTACATGTGGAATAGCTTATTCCGTTGAAGGTAAAATTGAATCCTAAAGCAATGCCCGCATGAATCCAGTCATCATTACCGTTAACTGAGTAAGTTGTCCCGCCTGTTATTGGCGTGTAGGTATTGCCGCAAACAAACTGATCAAAATAATAGCTTGTAACCACAGAGTAGGCTTCCTGAGCAAAAAAGAAGGTTACTGAAATTATTGAAAGAAATAGAGTCTTTTTCATATATTTTAGATTTAATTTTTATCTTTTTCTATGAAGTTGCGGACTTTGCCCTCAATTACGAGGGCATTTAGCCCGTCTGCTTTTAGCAGACCTCTGTGAGATGAGGAAAATTGATAAAGCCGGGAGATATTGCTGGAATCGTCTTTCTCACAGAGCGAATTTTCATTTTTAAGCAAAGTTATAAACCGGTCATTGTATATGCAAAGAGACTTTTTTCAAATTGTCCCATATCTAATTAATTCCTAAAACACTAAAACCTTAATTTTTCATTGATTTTAAAGATTTTTAAGTTCACTTTTACAGAGAAATATCCCACAGAAATGGTGTAAACTTTCCTTTAGAGAGTGAGATATTTGCCATAAAGTTAATTAACAGGGAGTTTTTTGTTAACATTAAATATTATTTTGCATGTAAATTGAATGGATTTGTAAAAAATACTAGTGGCAGTTTTTCACTTGATGGCAAACCTTTCAGGTTTATTGGAGCTAATGTATATGAGCTGGCTAATCTGGATTCATCAATTACCAAAAAGATAATTGAAGAGTGTGCTGTAGCGGGTTTTAAAGTTATTAGATTCTGGTTGTTTGAAAATAAACCGGTATCAGAGCAAATTAAAAAGCTAAACGAAATATGTGAAACCGCTTATCCTTACGGAATTAAATTGATTGTTTCACTGGCTGATAAATGGGGTTACCTGCAGTATTACAAAATTGATGAAGATTGGTACCGTGAAGGATACGGGAGCAATTACATGAGATATGTTAAAGCCTTAACGGGTGAACTTGTCCATAGAAACGAAATAATGATATGGGAGCTTATCAATGAACCCGAAACAGACAACTTTGATGTTTTTTATGATTTCGCAAAAACCGCATCGGAAGAAATAAAGAGTGTGAATTTAAATCATATGTTATCAGTTGGAACTGTTGGCGGTATTGGCGATAAGTTCGGTTCAAATTTTTCAATCTTCAAAAAAAGTAATTTCAGGAAACTGTACTCACTTGAAACATTGGATGCAATATCACTTCACGATTACAGTTATGATTCAGGTATATTTGAAAGGCTGGATATGCTCTACAGATTTAAAGGTGAGCTAAGGAAAGCCGGGCGGTATTCAAGGATTGGCGGCTCAATTGAAAAACCATTTGCAGGATTGGATAAATATTTTCTGAAAAACGGAAAATTATTCAGATTCCCGTTAACCCTTCGGTGGCTTTGGAACATCTATAATAAGAAGGATATAAATTTTGCTAAAGAAGTTGGTAAGCCAGTATATTTAGGGGAAATTGGTTTTAAGAGTATTCACGGCAGGAACAGGATAAAGATAATGGAGCAGGATATTGAAAGTAAATTCAATAGTGGAGTGGGCGGTTACATTCTTTGGTCATTTGAATCCGGCGGGTGGAATAAAGATGGGCATGATTATGGCTTTGGGTTGGGTGAGGGATTTGAAGAGGTTGTTAAGAAGTGGAATATGAAATAAAACAGTAAAGGTTATCAGTTATGAATAGTTATCCAAACGAAACATTTGAAACCGAATCATTATTCTTTCGCAGAATGACAGTTGGGGATGCCGAAACTGAATTTGAAATGTTCGGGGACCCGGAATATACATGGTTCCTCGGCAGGACTTATACTCTGGAAGAGATCCAAAAAGGCATTCAGTGGCAAATAGATAAAAAAATTTACGAAAACGGTTTAGGGAAGTGGGTAGTAATCTTTAAGGAAAACAACGAAATGGCAGGAAGCTGTGCGATTGGGAAAGTAAAAAACAAAGAAGAAATAGAAATAGCATATTTTTTAAGAAAGAAATACTGGGGTAAGGGAATAGGCACAATTGCCGCAACAATATTGCTGAACTACGGCTTCAGGCATTTAAATATACAAGAGATCATTATCCGTGTGCATCCTATGAATACTGCTTCTATTAATATAGTGAATAAGCTTAAAATGAATTTTAAATGTGTTAAGGAATACCCTGACGAAAATGCTATTCTTAATGTCTATTCAATGACAATACATGAGTATAAAACATTGTATCCGGAATAATGATTAAAAAAAATATTATAAAAAATAATTATATCATAATGAAAATACTTGAAACCGAAAGATTGCTGCTGAGAAATCAGCAGCCTGAAGATATAGATGTAATTGCGAAAATGTTCGGCGATGAGGAGGTAATGAGATTTATTGGTGACGGGAAAACATTCACAAGATCCGTTGCAGAGCAATCAATTACAAAATGGAATGACTATGAACGT